>CAMLRA010000001.1 GCA_946482325.1 uncultured Chromatiaceae bacterium
GTTGCCAGCCCTGCGCTGCCTGATGGGCAGCTTTTTGCAGTTGCTGCAACTGCGGGTGTAGCGTCTGCAATTGTTGATGGATTTGTGTCGGCGCTAACACCTGCAGCTGCGCGGCAAGTTGTTGTGCCTGCTGCTGCGCCTGTGTCAGCCGGGCTTCGGCCTGCGGCAAGGCGGTTTTCAGCTGTTCGGCCTGAGCGACACAATCTTGCAGTTGTTGTTCCAGCGCAGTTTGCTGTTGTTGCAGTACCTGTAATTCCTGCTGCTGACGCTGCACGGTTTCGATGCCCGCCTGCTGCTGCGCCAGTTGGGCCGCCAACACTGTCGGGTCCGGCAACACACTGAGCTGCGCGCTGAACTGCCGCTGGTTGTTGTGCTGTTGCTGCAGCTGTTGCTGCAGCCCCTGATATTGTTGCAGGCTATCCGCCAGCCCCAAAGTCCGGCCGGCGGCAAATAACGGATACAGCTGTTGTAACTGGTTTTGAGTTGCCTGCAACTCCTGCTCCGCCTGACCACGCTGCTCGCGCAACTGTAGCAGCTGTTGATAAAGCGGCCGCAGTTGCAGCACCTGCTGATGCAGAGCCAGCTTGGCGAGGCCAACTTTACCGGCTTCGGCCTGTGTGTCTGCCGCCTGTAGCTGTGCGCGGGCTTGTTGCTGTTGCGCCTGACTTTGTGCCAGCTGCTGCTGCCACTGCTGTGCCTGACGCAGCTGCTCCAGCGCCTGCAGACTTTGGCCACTGTCTGCCTGCAGCTGCTGTTGCTGCTGCTCCAGCAGCGCCAACTGGTCGGCGGATAGCAGCGTGATACCCTGCAGCTGCGCCTGCAACAAATCCTGCTGTTGTTTCAGCCTTCGACATTGTTCAAACACCTGCATTGACAGCTGACCGTAGATTTCGGTGCCAGTCAGCTCTTCTAACAATTCCGCCCGTTCATTGGCGCTGGCATTTAAGAAAGCGGCGAAATTGCCCTGCGACAACAACATCGATCGGGTAAAGCGTGCAAAATCGAGGCCGGTCAGCTGCTCAGTTAATTTAAGTTTTTCATTGGATTTATCGGTGAGGATCTCACCGTCTGAGCGCGCCAGTTCTACTTTAGCCGCCTGCAAATTGCCATCGACAGCACCACGCGAGCGGCGCTGACTCCAGAAAGCGCGGTATTGCTGGTCGCGCACCGAAAACTCCACCTCCGCCAGACATTCGGCGGTATGACGGCTCATCAGTTCATTGCTGGTCTGGCTGAGGACTTTTAGCCGCGGCGTCTGGTGATATAACGCCAGACAAATCGCATCCAACAAAGTACTTTTACCGGCACCGGTTGGGCCTATGATGGCAAACAGGTTACTTTGGGCAAAAGCCGGGTCGCGAAAATCCACAATCCATTCGCCGCGTAAGGAATTGAGGTTTTGTAGCCGTACCGACAAAATCCGCATCAGTGTTGCTCCTGCATGTCTGCCTGTTGCAGCAAATCCAGCGCTTGCTGATGCAGCTGTACCATCCGCTGCTGCAGTTCGTCAGACAACTCATCCTGCGCCAGCCGGGCGGCAAACACATCGGCCGGAGTCAGTTCCTGCAGGCTGAGGCCACTGTCGGTAATACCCGCGGCGGTAACGGGCCTTTCACGGCGTAACCGCAATAAATCAATCGGCAAAGGCGCCAATAATTGTTCCAGCTCGATTTGCACATCGGATAACAAAGCGCTGTCGCCGCTCAGCACCAGCTCCAGCCATAAACGCTGGCCGTCGGCTAAGTTGTGTAATTCCGGCGCTAAAAACGCCGGCAAACTGGCCAAATCCGATTTGACTGAACACAGCGGCTGAAAACGTGGCAACGGCAAGGCTTCGACTTGCACGGTATTTGTATCGGTGCCGTCATCCAGACTCACTTGCAGACAATATTTCTGTTGTCGCGCTTCATCAAAACTGAGCGCCAAAGGCGAGCCGCTATAGCGGATAAATTCGCTGCCGCCGACTTTTTGCGCCTGATGAATATGGCCCAGAGCGATATAAGCAAAAGGCGGAAAAGCGCTGGCTGGCAAAGCGTCCAGCGTGCCAATGTAAATCTCACGCACCGACTCCGTGCTGCTGGCACCGACCGTGGTTAAGTGGCCGGTGGCAATCACCGGCAAGGGCGCGCCGGGCGATAAGGTTTCGGCCTGCTGCAACGCTGCCTGATACAGTTCCTGATAGACCTGGCTGATTTGCTGCTGTAACTGCAGCTGTTTGTCGGCCGCCTCCACACCGCTGCTGCTGCGAAAATCGGCACGCTGCGATAAATCACGTGGCCGTAAAAAAGGCACAGCCGCCAGCACTGCTGCCGGCTCGCCCGCTTTGTTGGGTAAAGTCAGCAGATGTTTGGAAATATCCGTGACATAACCCGGCACTACAACGGTATTGAGGCAGCGCAGCAATTCAGCGCTTTCGTGCAGTACCGCGACTGAGTCATGATTGCCGCCTAACAGCACCAGCTGTACGCCGAGCGGCTGTAAATCGACAATCAGCTGATGATACAACTCACGGGCGTAACTTGGCGGCGTGGTGGTATCAAAAATATCGCCGGCCACCAGCACCACATCAATTTGCTGCGCTGTGATGGTGTCGCAAAGCCAGCGAAAAAATGCCCGGTGTTCCGCCTCGCGGCTTTTACCGATAAAAAACTGGCCTAAATGCCAGTCGGAAGTATGCAGGATGCGCAACATCAGCCGGGAATTCCCTGTCAGAAGCGGGGTAAAACCCCGATGATACCTGAAGGCTGCAGATCAGCGCAGCATCGGATAGGTCAGCAGGCCAAAATGCAGCAGGTTGACGCTAAAATGCGTCAGCACCGCCACTTCAAGCCGGCCACTACGCTGATACGCCCAGCCATAACCAATACTGGCGACGGCGGCGACACAAGCATAAGCCCAACCGCCCGCGAGGTGGGCGAGACCAAATAACACACTGACCAGTCCAATCGCCAGCCAGCTGGCGTTTGGGGCCATGTGCTCGCGCTGCGCCAGCCAATCCCGCAGTGGTCGTTGTAACACACCGCGAAACAACGCCTCTTCCGCGATACAAGTCAGCAGCAAATTGCAGGCGATAAAACTCAGCCAGAACTCCGGCCATTTCGGTGCGGGCTGCACCAGACCCAAACCAAGCGCCACCCCCAATGCGGCGAGCACCGTTAGCGGCAACAGCGGCCAAAAACCCCGCCGGTAACGCTGCCATAAATCGCCTTGTTGCTGTGCAGGCCATAGCGCCAGTAACAGGCACAAGCCGGCCCAGCCTTTGTCGAAATTGGCGTAGAGCCTGAACGGAATAGCGTCCGGCGTCAGTTGCTGCGCATCCACCAATAATGGATTCCGGATACCAGGCAGCCAATGCAAAGCAGTTGCCAGCGCCAGCAAGACCAGCAGCACCCAGCCGGAACCTTTTAACCAGCCGGGCGCAGGACCTGTTGTCAGCCAAAGCGCCAGTGCCAGTTGCAGCAACAGCAGCGCTGCGGCAAGCAGGCCGACCAGGTTGGCCTGCCAGGCCAGCCCTAAAGCCAGCAAAGCACAACCCACAGAGCAAACAGGCACTGTGGCAGATTGAAACCGCAGCTGAAATCCGGGCGTCAACAGCGCCAGTTCCAACGTGATAAATGCAAACAGCGTCATAACATCCTCCATGAAAACGCTGCCAAGCATAACAAATTCAGCGCCTTAGCGACGCTGCTTTCCTAACAGGTCAGGCAAATACCGTCACGGTCTGGCGACTGATGGCGATTAAAGAACCGTCCGGTGCCCAGCATTTGGCTTCGATATGGTGATAACCGTCGGCGCCATGTTCGATATTGGCCAGATAACTCCACCAGTCGCTGCCGCTGAAAGTCTGGGCCTGCGGCAATAATTCCAGCGTCCAGGTCAGCGAGCTGGCCGGTGCCGGGCCTGACATCAGGCCAAGACTCACCGGTGGCCAGGCGTCGACCAGCGCCAGCAGTTCCGGCACGCCCACTTGGGCGTTAAATTCACCGCGAAAACGGATGGCACCGCCGAGTGTGCGGCTTTTGCCACCGCTAAAAGGTGCGTTGCCTTGCTGGATTTGATAATCAAAGTGGCGGGTAAATTCCGGCGCCATCTCACTGTCTGGCAAACGGATGCCGGGTGTTGTCCAGGCCGGGGCTGCGACGGCACTGACACTGAGCTGTGACGGCCGCGGCGCACCAAAGCTGGCCAACGCCGCTAACACCACCTGACCAGCCTGTTCAATCTCGACCTGCGCCTGCAGCACCGACTTACCCTGACGCAAGATGCGCCGCCGCACCACAGCTTCACCACTGTTCAGCGGTGCAACAAAAGACACCGACACCGAGCGCAGCGGAATACCCGCCGGAATAACGCCCTGCAGATGCGCCATCGCCAGCGCTGCAGCCATACCGCCAAACACAGCACGGCCTTGACCCCAATGGGCCGGCACCTCAATCAGCCGCTCATCGGCCGCAGCGGCAGCGAATTGCTGCATCACATCCTGAAACTTCATGCTCAATTTCTCCACTTTCGCCAACACGCAGAATAACGTTCTGGCCTTACCCGTTGAATCGGGCGTTAGCCTGCCGAATTTAGTCCCGATAAGGAACCCGTCATGTCAAAAAAGTCTGTCCCTGCAATATCGGGTGACCCGGCAAATCCAGTCTGATTTTGCACCCGGTTCGAGCTTTCCGATTGTTATTCATGAGATCCGGGCTGACATAGCGGCGTTTGAAGCACATTGTCAGCGCGGAGATCCAACAGTTTTTCCGGACTTACTGTCTGGCTGGAGATGGGCTCAGCGCTGAGTGAAATTTCTGTATCTACAGCAACGAGCCAACACAGTTTGATGCGCCGGCGTTATACACCCGGCGCAGCCGCCTGCTTAACCGGCAAGCAGCGCCTGATCTAAAGCCCGGGCGCGTTGCACCGCCGGCCGGGCGGCGAATCTTTCCAGATAAGCGGCAATTTCAGGCGTGGCTTCGATTAATCCGAAGCGGGTCATCCAGCCCAACGCCGTGCCCCACAAACAATCCACTGCAGTGAATCGTTCACCCAAAAACCAGGGGCCGGCCTGTAACTGGCTACGCACCCATTGCTCGACCGCCGCCTGATTGCCATAAGGGCTCATGCCGGGCTGACCGCTGTCGCGTTTCAGCGCTTTGTCGATCATTGCCGGTTCAAAACTGCTGCCATAAAACGCCAGTGCACGCAGATAAGGGCCCCGTAGCGCATCGCCGACTGCCGGGCTTAAACCTGCAGCCGGGTTCAGTTCGGCCAAAAACTGATAAATCGCCACTTGTTCTGTCACCACCGCACCGTCGGCGATCAGCGTCGGCACTTTGCCAAGCGGGTTGGCAGCCATTAAAGCCGCGCTTTTTTCCGGCGCTTTAAAATCGACCAGCTCAAACTCGGCCGGAATAGCCAGTTCTTCCAGTAAAATCCGTACACCGGCAGAACGGCTTTGTGGGTTATGAAATAATTTCAATTGAGGGTAGCGCATCAGTCACTCCTGTTAATTTTCAGGAACAGCATGCCGCAGCAAGCGCCAAAAAAACAGAGCCGGAAGGGTCAGGACGTGGCAATTTTCACCTGTTCACGACACACAACGACAAGCGACAGTTTCTGAATTCAGCCAGACTCCGGCCAGACGCTGCCGGCCTTGTAACAACGGCAATAATAAATCGGCGCTGCTGCTGCAGAGCGGGCCTTGCGCCAAAGGCCCTGCATAACGCAGTTGTTGTTGCTGATACCACAACACGGCAGGTGTGGCAGGTAAGGCCGGGCCATATTCACGCCACTGCGCGGGTGTCATTTCCTGCAATTGTAATTCAGGTTGTTGCTGTTGCAGTTGTTGCAGATGTGCCCGAGCCGCACGGGCGCAGCCACAAGCCGGGTCTATCACCGCAATCAGCATTGCAGGTCCAACAACCGGGGTGTATGGCCGCAGCTGCAGTTGAGCCAGCTGGCCGCTGGGGTCAAATACGCCATAACGTTGCTGCTCAAACAACGCCAACACAGACAGTGATAGCAGTGCCCAGCACGCCAGCCCCGCCCCGAGCAGCCATTGGTGTTTAATGTTTAACAACAAAACGCTCGGCTTTTTCACTGAGTTCACCGGTGATAGCTTCAACATGATGAGCAATATCAGTGACTTTGGCGCCCTGAACTTGTTGTTCGCTTGCTAAGGTAATCAGCTCCGCGGTGGAGCGGGCAATTTCAGCGCTGGCCAGGCCTTGTTGTTCCAGCGTGCGTGACATCAAATCGGCCGAACCCAATACTTGTTCCACCCGCTGCTGAATACCGCTGAGTACCTGATGGCTTTCGCCTGCGGTGCTGACTGTTGCCTGTAATTCCTGCAGCGATTGCTCGACCGCCGACACCGACTCATTACTGCTTTGCACCAGGCGGGCGATCATCAGTTTAATTTCGTCGGTAGATTTATGGGTTTTCGACGCCAGATTACGCACTTCGTCCGCCACCACGGCAAAACCACGGCCTTGCTCGCCCGCCCGAGCCGCTTCAATCGCCGCATTCAGCGCCAATAAATTGGTTTGTTCAGCAATCGATTGGATCACGTCCAGCACACCTTTAATTTCTGAAGTGGAACTGGCCATGCTGTTCACCTTCACTTTGGTTTGTTCCAACGTGCCAGACAAGCTATTGATATTGTTGATGGTTTTATCAACCACTGATTTACCGTCATTGGCAGCAGCGGATGAATCCTGTGCCAGCACCAGCACCTCGCGGGCCGACTCACCGAGTTCCTGAATCGACATCGACATCTGTTCAGTCGCAGTCGCAATCCGTTCCACTTCCTGCAGTTTATTGGTGATGCGATTGGACAAAGTGTTGCCTTCATACACCAAAATTTCGGTTTCTTTGGTCAGATTGCTGACGGCAGAATCGATGGTTTTGACCGTGCCCTGCAGCGTCACCATCACCTTAGCAAAATTACGGGTCAGTCGGGTTTCCACTTCAGGCGTGCTGTTATGCAGCCAAATCCGGCCATCGTCGTCCAGCATCTGTTCCGTGGTTTGCAGGAAAAACTCTGCCTGCTGTGCCTCTTTCAGACTGTTGCGGCAAATCAACACGAGCACCACAGTTTCTGCGAACACATAAGCCGCATGCAGCAGCACGATCTCAAAACTCAGTTCATTCGGCGGCAATACAAAAACCGCACTACCACCGGCCTGCAGCCACATAAATAACAAATGATGCACCGCAATAAAGCCAGCTGCGACCAGCACAACCAGGTAGTCACGAAAGGCAATCAAAATCGCCAGCAGCACAAAAATGCCAAAATGCATTTCCAACATGCCTTGGGATAAATGAATTTGCAGCGCAGCAAACAGCATATAGCTGATGCCATAAGAGATACGGGTCAGCTGCTGATCACCCACTGACTGCAGCAAAAACCAGGGCACCAGCAATGCAGGGAGACCAATCAGCAAAGTTGGCAGCCAACTGGCGAAGATAACACTAAACACCAGGCTCAATACAAAAAGCCCGGTGTTGACGTAATTGGCGATTTGGAATGCTTCGGCACGGAAATGATATTGCATACAAACTCCGGAAAACACAGCCCCGCGCGACTGCGGGTCACTGATGAAGGATAAGCAGTACACTAATCCTAGCAGACCGGATCAAATTTGCGTTTTCCGAAATCGGTAATTCCGTTCAATCGTTCATCGCTTTAGCCGTTAATAAGCAACGCTGAAACGCTGACGGCTGTGCTGCGGCTGCTCTGCTTCGTTCAGCAGGGCGATGGCATAATCGCCGGTGGAGATTCGGCTGCGGCCTTCGACGTCGGTTAACAGCAGGTCGCTACCGAGGCGGAACTGGCCTGTGGCGGCGCCAGGGAAAATCTCCGCTGCCGGCGATAAATAGCTCCAGTTTAAGCTGGTTTCAGTGCGCAACTGCTGCAGTGCGGCATAAGCACCTTCGGCCGAACCGCGGTACGCCGCCGGAAAATCCGGGCTGTCCAGCAACATAGAACCGTCAGGTAATTGCAACGACGCCGCGCCGCCGACAAGCAGGAAGCGTTCGGCCGCACTTTGTTTTACCGCGGCCAGAATATTGGCAAAACCACGCTGGTAATAACCGGCAACGTCGCTGTCGCTGTGGCCACTGAAGGCGCTGATCACTAACTGTTGTTGCGCCAGAGCGGGGAGCAACGTCGCGCTGTCCAGCACGTCTACGCTGACCACTTCCAGCTGCTGCGGATATTGTTGCTGCAAGCCGGCCAGTTTGTTGGTGTCCCGAACCAAAGCCCGCACTTGATGACCACGCTGTAGCGCTTCTGTTGTTAACGCACTGCCGATAAAACCACTGGCACCAATAATGACGATTTGCATAGTTTTGCTCCGATAAAGGTCTGAAAGATCGGCGGACATCCTGTTGATACCTGCCGGGATGGGCGTCATTATCGGCCTGTAATTAACATCGAAAAATAGGCTAATCTGCAATTCACTGTCATGATAATTAAAACAATAAGGTGAACTTAAACATGCTGGATTTAAACAGCTTGCAACTGGTACAGGCATTGGCACATAGCGGCAGCTTCACTGCGGCAGCAGAACGGCTTGGCTGTAGTAAAACCAAAATCAGTCTGCAAATTAAAGACCTGGAGCAACAGCTCGGAGTGGCATTGTTCCGCCGCACCACGCGGCACGTCAGCCTGACCAGCGCAGGCGAGCAGCTGGTAGCTTTGTGCCTGCCGTTGTATGAACAACTGCAGCGCGAACTCCAGCAGCTGCAACATCAGGACACTGTATTGAGTGGCAAACTGGTGCTGACCGCTCCTGAGGACTATGCCAATCAGATTTTATTGCCGGTGTTACTGGAATTCAGCCAGTTACACCCGCAACTGGACATCGAGCTGCGCAGCAGCGATCAGGTGCGTGATTTAGTGCGTGAGGGGATTGACCTCGCGATTCGCGGCGGCTGGTTGCGCGATTCCAGCTTAAAGGCGCATAAACTCGGTGACTTTGCTCAGTGGCTGCTGGCGACACCGCAATATCTGGCACAGCATGCGCCAATCATAGCGCCGGCTGATTTAACCGCACATCCGCTGATTGCATTTAATCAGCTACGCACGCCGCTAAACTGGCGCTTTAGCCATGCTGATCAGCAGTGTGATCTGCAGTTTCGCAGTCGGTTTACGGTCAGCTCCACCGCCAGTATTCAGGCGTTACTGTTACAACATGCCGGGCTCGGTATTCTGACCGACTATACAGCACGACCACTCATCGCCAGCGGCCAGCTGGTGCATATTCTGCCACAGTGGCAATTGCCGGCCGGCGGCATCTACGCGGTCTATCCACCGGGCCCGCACCGGCCACTCAGAGTGCGGCGCTTTGTTGAATTGTTACAACAACGACTGCAGCGTACATAGTTGGTTGCAAATTTGTTTATTTTGTACCAGAGTGCTGGTTGCAACCCACAGATAAGGAGATGTCGACATGCGTATCAAACGACTCAGCTGCGCCGCAGCGCTGTTATTCAGTCTGCAGGCACAAGCTGAACCTGCCACCCGCGCCACTATTGAAAAATTCCTGCAGGTCACAGAGGCGGCGGCAATGATGGACCAGGCTTACCTGCAGATGGACCAAATATCAGAACAGATGCTGAAAAGTACTGGCACAGGTCTTGATAAAGATCCGCAAGCCAGACAAATGGTGAAAAATATCAATGCGTTGGTGCGAGAAGAATTGTCATGGAAACAGCTGGAAGAACCAATGATTGCCTTGTACGGCAATGTATTCAGCGAAGACGAATTACAGGAAATTATTGCGTTTTATCAGTCAGATGTGGGCCAAAAAATGCTCAAACGCCAACCAGAACTGATGCAAGGTACTATGGTGATGATGCAGGAACAAATGCAACGTTTGATGCCTAAAATGAAAGCTCTGATAGAAAAACAAGTTGCGGAATATCGCAGCCAAAAACACCAGGCAGCTGAGCAATAATCCATTGCTGAACCGTGGTTATCCTCGGCCGGCTGAACTAGGCTTGTTTCATTGCTCCTTGTACGCTGCCGGAGCCGGCAATGAAACTACTTTGCAGCGTCCTGCTGTTGTGTCTGAGCAGTTTTTTAGCTGCACGACCTGTTATTATTGAAACCAGTTTGTGGCCAGGCTTTACCAACGCCGATGGCACCGGCGCTTATTTTGCACTGGCGCGGTTGGTGTTGCCGCAAGAACAATATCCGCTGGTGATTAAATCCAACGATTTAGGTCGCGCCTGGCTCGCAGTAAAACGTGGCCAGGCTGATTTAACTTTTGGTCTGACCCAGGCCGATATCCGCAGCTTCCGGCTCGAATCGTCCGCTCTGGCTTATGATACCGATACCATCGTTGCGGTCTACCGGCCTGACCGGATTCAACAGGCAGACCTGACCCTACCGCGCATCTCATCACAACAACTTGGCTGGGAAAAATCTTACAACTATGCCGCGGCGCTTGGCATTCCAACGCAAGGTTTTGAAGTACAAAACCCGACCCATGCTATTCAATTGCTATTGGCTGGCCGCATCAGTGTTTATCTGGCTGAATCCAGTGATTTAATCGCAGTGACTAAACAGTTACAGGCCGCCGGCTTGCGACAACAATGGCTGGCTGACGTGCCGGTCTATGCCGGTTTTAGCCCAAATGCTGAAGGGAAAAAGCTCAAAGAATATTGGGATCAACGGGTCGTCCTGCTTTGGCAAAATGGTCAGATGAAGGATTTTTATCAGCGTTATCAGGCTTTGCAACGACCGGATCCGGTGTTTTAAATCAGCGTACACTCTTGAATCTGGCTGGGCTGGCGCGTATGTTCTGTTACAACACAATAACATTTGCAGGACAGCGTGATGTATCAACTCTTTATCGCCGATAAAAACTACTCCTCCTGGAGCCTGCGGCCCTGGCTGCTGCTGACACAGCTTGGCATCCCCTTTCACGAGCAACATAGCCGTTTTGACGGCCCGGATAACCGGCAAAAATTCCGCAGCTTTGCGCCTAATGGCAAGGTGCCATGTTTGCATCATGATGGAGAAGTGATTTGGGAATCGCTGGCGATTATCGAATATCTGGCAGAACAACATCCCGGCGTCTGGCCAGCGGATGCCAAAGCCCGGGCTTTTGCCCGCTGTGCCGCCAGCGAGATGCATGCCGGTTTTACCACCTTACGTGGGACTTGCCCGATGAGTGTCGGCATCCGGGTGCAACTACATCAAATCAGTCCGGCGCTGCAGGCCGATTTGGACCGGCTCAGCGAGCTGTGGCAACAGGGTCTGCAACGATTTGGCGGGCCTTTCCTGGCCGGAACAACCTTCAGCGCAGTGGATGCCTTTTTTGCGCCTGTGGCCTTTCGGGTGCAAAGTTATGGTTTGCCTTTGCCTGCCGCCGCCCACGCTTATGTCGAGCGGCTGCTGCAGTTACCTGGCATGTTAGCCTGGCAACAGGCGGCATTGGCCGACCCTTACCGCGAGCCGTCACATGAAGCAGCACCACTGAATCATGGTGTTTTAACGGCAGATTTACGAGCCCCCACGGCTTAACCGCGCTGTTGCTGCCAAATCAGATAAAGCCCGCTTAACATAATCACGGCCGCCCCCAGCAGCATGCTGGCGGTCGGCCAGACTTGCCACAGCACGATATCAAAGCCTAAACCCCAAACCAGCGCGGTGTATTCAAAAGGTGCAATAACCGAAGGCGGCGCCAGCCGGAAGGCTTCAGTAATAAATACCTGGCCGATAGCGCCGGTGATACCAATCGCCAGAAAATAAGGCCACAGTGCCCATTGCAGCGGCTGCCAGTCCGGCAACGCCAGCAAGCCGGCACCAACACCTATCATCGTCATCAACCAGAACACCATATTGCCGGCATAGTCCGACTTCGCCAGCACCCGCACTGTGATAGCAGAAATGGCATAACAAAGTGCCGACAGCAGTGCCATCAAGGCGCCTAAGCTTAACAGCCCGTCGCCGGAGGGTTTGAGCATATAAATCACTGCGGCGAGGCCCACCACAATGGCTACCCACTGCCGGCCATTGACGTGGTCTTTCAGCCACCAGACCGACAACAGCGTGATAAGCAGCGGCGCTGCAAAGAAAATACTGTAAGTGTCTGCCAGCGACAGCACGCTGACCGCATAAATAAACGACGCCAGCATCACAATGCCGAGCACTGCGCGCAGCAGATGCAAAGACCAGCGGGCCTGTAACAGATGCTGTAACCGGCCGGTGGTTGCCAGCCAAACCACAATAAAAGGCCAGGCACAAGCGGCACGGAAAAAGGTAATTTGCATGGCGCTGTAGTGTTCCGTCAGGGTTTTCATCGCCGCGTCCATACCGGAAAACATCAGCACCGCCAGCAACATGGCCAAAATACCTTTGATTGGATGATCTTGCGGTTGAGTAGAATGGGACAAAGGATGGCGCTCCGGCAAAAACCGCGAGCTTATCACAGTCGTGAATCGCACACAGTAAACGCTATCGGCCGGCGCGCTCAGTCTGCGGAAAAAGCAGCTGAGTCGCCGGCACGATGATGAACTGAATTAAATCCTGCGTCTGAATAATGCCAGCAACAACACGGCAAAACCCAGCCCCCCGCCGGAGCTACCGGAACTGGCATTGTTTACCGGCGTTGTGGTAACGGTACCTTTCACTTTGATCGAAAAGGTCACAGAGGTGCCTAAGCCACGGCTATCCATCACGCTGACACTAAACTGCAGGTCAGCGTCGCGATTTGGCGCAATAAAACTGGCGCTGTCCGTTGTTGCGTTGCTGAGGCTCACGGTGTCGCCGCTGACTTGGGTCCAGCTATATGTCAGTGCATCACCGTCCGGATCTGTGGCCTGTGCTTTTAAACTGACCTGAGCGCCGGCGTTGACTTCGGCCGGAAAACCAACCTGCACTTCAGGTTTTCGATTTTGTTCGTTGTCACGAATTTTTATCAGCAGGCTGGCACGCTCGGTCACCACAGGGCCGCTTATTTGCAAGGACAGCTGTTCTTCATTTTCCAGCAGGCTGTCATCGATTGGCGTCAAAGTGATGGTTTTATCTGCGGTATCGCCATCGGCCCAACTCAGTTCACCGCTGCTTTGCTGCATATCAATGCCGGCTTTGGCGCTGTCATCTTTCAGTTGATAGCTGATGGTTAAAGCGCCGCTGCTGCCAGCAAAGCGGCCGATCTTGACGCTGACCGGACCACCATTTTCTTCCAGTGTGACAGTGCTCAGCTGAAATCCCGCCGCGCCTTGTTGCGCAGCAGCACTACCGACCGTCACCTGATGATAAGAAGGGGATGCCAGAGTCAGGCCGTTTTGTGGATCAAACAGCCGGACAAAATAACTGGCATGTGCCGCCCACTGCGTATTACCGGCAATACGGATCTCTTTGTCAGCGACGTCGTCCGCCGCCCAATTCAGCCGCCCCTTGCCAAGCTGGGTATTCTGACCAATGCCAAACCCGTTTACGGTTTCCCAGCCCACACTGACGGCCCCACTGCCCTGCGGCCGGCGCACTTTCAGCACTGCCGTTTCACCAGCCTTCAGGCTGCTGGCAGGACTGGCAAAACTGACCTGGCCAGCCGCACTTTGTTTGGTCTGATCCCGCAGCACAAACAAACCGCTGTTAATATCCGCGGAGATCACCAGGCCAGAAGGTAAATAGGGATAAGTGCCCCAGACACCATTAAATGCCGCACTGTCGCTGGATGGGAAAGAATCAAAAAATCCCGCCTCAACCGGATTGGCCGGGTTGGTGATATCGAGAATAGTGGTGCCGCGCTGATAATTCGAAATGTAATAACGGTTACCGCGGGTATAGCCATTGTGGTCAATGGCGCCGGTTGGCCCGGTCCATTCTTTGACGATCACCGGCTGCTTCAGGTTGTCGACATTCATCACCCGCACTGTGGTATTCAGGCCGTGGTCGCGCTCATCCAGTTCATCATGAATAAATACAAAACGTTTATCCTCACTCCACCAGCCGGAATGGACATAACTCGCATTCGGGTAAGTTAAATCGGCCAGTGCACCAGCCCCGGTTAAAGTGCTGATATCCCACAACCGCACCGACTGCTCATTAAAGTCCATCAACACAGTACAACTGTTGCGCTGACAGCCTTGCAAGGCGCGGTTGTCTTCGACCACCATCGACGCCGCGTCATGGGTATAGTCACTGCGTACGCCATTGCTGTGCAGGTAATAAGGCGTCAGCGCTTCCGGATTTTTCAGGCCGTAGGTGGTGAAAGCGCCACCTACGGCTTTTTGCCCGACGATATGCAGCGTCGGCTCCAGGCCATCCAGTGCAGTATTGGTGGTGTAATCCACATGACTGATATAGACGTTATGCGCTGAGGTGACGGCTTTGTCCGCTGCGACCAGCCGCACTGAGCCCGGTAACTGGTTTAAATCCAAAATTTGAATATTGTCGGAACCTTCCGAACTGACATAAGCATAAGCCCGCCAGCGCGCCAGATTGTTGTCGTAATATTGCAGCACTTTGATATCGCGCCAGGCCGTGCGGCTGCCGGCAATAGCGCCGACTTCTTTCGGCGCGGCCGGGTTAGCCAAACTGAATACCGCAGTACCATTATCCAGACCAATAATGGCGTATTCAGTGCCGGTATTGAGGTCGGTATGACCCCAGATATCGTTGGCAGCACCGGGTTTAAGGCTGATGTCGGCCAGCGCAACATGGCTGACTAAATCGATGTTTTTACAAGGATAAATACCAGCCTTACCATCAACACATGGCGTCGGCCCCTGGCTTTGTTGCAGTTGTTGCTGGGTCTGCTCCAGTGCAGCGCTGTCAGCAAAACGCTGCGAAAAACCGTCATTGACCACCACAAAACCCTGTAGTTGTAACTGGCCGATGTATGCATCCGGCACACCGGTTAACACTGTGGTATTGATACCCGGCGCCTGATCGAGGAAATGGTCAAACTTGTTGTAGCCGCCCAGCACCGGCACTAATTTGCTGGTCAGATAGAATAAATCGTCGGCATTTTGAATGGCATAGCGGCCTTCAGCGACCAGCACCCTGTCGCCTTTACTGGCTTGCTGCACGGCGTAGCTGATACTTTGGCAGGCACGTACCGGGCTGTCGCAGCGGCCTGCATCTTTACCGGTTGGTGCGACAAAACGGGCGCGATCGTGTTCAGCGTGACTTAGCGCCGCAGCGCTAAACAGCAGGCTAGTGAGCAGAGTGAGCTGGTTGAGCCTGAACAGACAAAAAGCTGGGCGATGTGACATAGCATGACTCCGGCGAAGCAGGTAAAAGCGTTGCGTTTTACCAAGGTTTTGTTACTGTGACAGTAAAGCTATATATAAATACGAAAATGCAAAACAGTAAACAAATTATTAAATGTTGCGCAATTTTTCTGCTGACCGCGCTTGCTGGATGCCAACCGCAAAACCCGGCACCGTTGCCATTACAACTGCAGTGGCAGGGCCAGCCGCTGCGCTGCGATTCTGCCCTGACGCTGGGCGGCCAGACTTTTCAGCTGGCACAGTTACAGTTGTTTTTAAGCGATTTCAGCCAGTCCAAACCTATTGCGCTGAAGCCGGGCCCTTACAGCAATGACCGTCTGGTGTTGCTGGGGATCGACTGCCAGAGCAACGACGCCGGTCAATGGCAAATCCCGCTGGCCAGCAATTTAACAACGGGCCCGCTGAGTTTCACTGTCGGCGTACCGGCAGACCTGAATCATCAAAATCCGTTGGTGGCAGAAGCTCCGCTACAACAAACCGATATGCACTGGAGCTGGCAACACGGTTATAAATTCCTGCGGCTGGATTTAACTGGTCACGCCAACTGGTCGCTGCATCTGGGCTCGACCGGTTGTAGCAGCCCCAGTGTGATGCGGGCTCCCGGCATGCCATGTCAGCAGCCAAACCAGATCCAGGTTAATGTGCAGTATAGCGGGCAGCAGCACTTGGTCCTTGACCTCGCGCCCTTGCTGCAGGATTTTGGGGCAAACGGGGATAATTCCTGTATGTCTGACCCACAAACCCACAGTTGCCAGCAGTTATTGTCACGGCTTGGGATTAAAGCTTCTGCAGTGGCGGGATTATGGCAACTCCGCTGAGACTATTTACGCTGTCAAAAGCCACTGCGGTGCTGATGTTGACCGCGCTGCTGCTAAGCTGCACGCCGGCCCCCCAGCCTTATCAGTGGCCACTGCCGGAAGGTTTCCCTAAACCCGCAGTACCGGCGGACAATCCGATGTCTGCGGCTAAAGCCGAATTGGGCCGCTATCTGTTTTACGACAAAGCCTTATCCGGCAATGGCCAGCAAAGCTGTGCCAGTTGCCATCAACAAGCCAGCGCGTTTGCCGAACCCAGCGCCGTTTCGACCGGCAGCACCGGCGACAAACACCGGCGTAACGCTTTAGCGCTGATTAATGTGGCCTATAACAAAACCCTGACCTGGGCCCATCCGGAGCTGCAACAAATTGAGCAGCAGTTGCTCATTCCGATGTTTGGCCAGCAGCCGGTTGAACTGGGTATCAGCGGCCGTGAACCGCAAGTGTTACAACAATTGCAACGTGAACCTTATCCGGCGTTATTTGACGCCGCTTTTGGTGATGAAGAGGTGAATTTCCAGCGTGTGACGCAGGCTTTAGCCAGTTTTGTCCGGAGTTTGATTTCATTACAATCACCGTTTGACCGCTATGCCTATCAGGGCGATGACAGCGCTTTAACGCCAGAGCAAATCACTGGCATGAACCTGTTTTTTTCTGAGCGGCTGGAATGCCATCATTGCCACGGCGGTTTTAATTTTACGCAGTCGACCAGCCATGAAAAACAACCACTGGACCGCCGGCCATTTCACAATACCGGTTTGTATTTCACCGCCCGACAGCAGGTTGACGGTCCGGGTTACCCGGATAAAGACCGTGGCCTGGCAGAACTAACCTTGCAACAGAGCGATGATGGTCGGTTTCGCGCCCCCACACTTCGCAACATCGCGCTGACCGCACCTTATATGCACGACGGCAGTGTCGCCACGCTGGAGCAAGTGCTGGATTTGTATCAACAAGGCGGCCGCAACACCACACAAGGGCCATGGCTGGGCGATGGTCGTTTACATCCGGCCAAAAGTAACTTCGTTAAAGGTTTTGATTTAACTGCAGAAGAACGCGCCGCTGTGCTGGCGTTTTTGCACAGCCTGACCGATACGCATTTTGTCTCTAACCCGGCCTATGCCGATCCCTGGCCGGCGTTACAAGCGGCAGGCATCAGGTCCCAACCCTGACGCCTGCCAGACCCTGCCACCAGTCCTTACATTTCTTCTAACTGTTTGCCACGTGTTTCACGGACATAACACAGCACAAACCACAGGCTAACCAAGGCTGAGAACGCATAAAAGCCATAAGCCCCGGCGAGGCCAACCGACCCCAGTAAAATGGGAAAGGTCATGGTAATAGCAAAGTTCGCCAGCCACTGCGCACTGGCTGCCACCGCCAATGCTGCGCCACGGATGCGGTTGTTAAACATCTCACCAAGTAACACCCAGACTACAGGCCCCCAGCTGATACCAAAAAACACCACAAATAAATTCGCCGCAATCAGTGCCAGCAAACCGGTTTGCTCGGTCAGTTGTAGCTTACCGGCAACATCAAGACCCGCGGTGCCAAAGATAATGGTCAGCGCCGCCAGGCTGATAAACATGCCGAGACTACCCACCAGTAACAAAGGCCGGCGTCCGACCCTATCAATCAGCGCAATCGCAATAAAGGTAGAAACAATATTGGTAGTGCCTGCTAAAACATTGATAAATAACGATTGTGACTCATCAAAACCCGCAGCTTGCCAAAGCTCTGCACCGTAATAAAACACCACATTAATACCGACAAACTGTTGAAATACCGACAAGGCAATACCAACCCAAATCACCGGCTGTAGCTTGCGACTGCCAGCGATCAGGAAATCTGCCAGCCCCGGTTTGGTTTCACCTGCCAATGATTGTTGCACCAACGCAATTTGCGCGGCTTCGCTACCCGGACAAATCCGGCTGAATACTTGCTGCGCTTGCACCAACCGGCCTTGCGCCACCAGATAACGCGGTGATTCCGGGATAAAAAACACGCCAACTAAAAACAACAAAGACGGCAACAATTCCATCCAGAACATCCAGCGCCACGCCGGCAACCCGAGCCAGAACAATGCTTCGGCACTGCCTGCGCTGGCGGCAATCAGATAATTGCTGACAAAGGCAGCAAACAAACCCAGCACTATCGCCAGTTGCTGCAAAGTCGCCAGTCGGCCACGATAGGCCGGTGGTGCCACTTCAGAAATATAGGCGGGGACCAGAACAGATGCTGCGCCAATTGCCAGACCGCCCAACAGCCGGTACCAGATAAATTCGGCGGCGCTGTTGGCATCGCCCGAACCCCAGGCACTGATGGCAAACACCAGTGCCGTGATCAACATCACCGGTTTGCGACCATAGCGATCCGCTGCCGGCCCTGCCAGTAAAGCGCCAAGCGCACAACCCAATAACACTGACGCGACATTAAAACCGGTGGCGACAGAATCCGACTGAAAGGCCTTGCTAAGCGCAGTGACAGTGCCGTTGATCACGCCAGAGTCAAAACCAAACAGGAAACCGCCAATGGCGGCGACTGCTGAGATAAAAGTGATATACAACAGCGTGCCGCCTGAGCTGGCAGCATTGACAACATGCGGGCGCGACTGCGCGCCAGTGACGGACTGCGTCATCGGATATTTTCCTCGTATTGGAACCTGGCTACTGAACATCAATGGCCGGACCGCTTGATACCGGTCCGGCCCTGACGGTTAACCTGCGTATTTCAGCAGAATTTTGTCGCCACTCAGGCGTTCATGACTGATATTAAAATTGCTGCGGAATACCTCCAGCAATCCATTCACATCACCGGTTTTAAACATCCCGGCGACATGGATGCTTTTCAGCTTGGCATCATCGGCCAGTTCAAACTGAATATCGGTATAACGACTGATCTCAGCCAGCGCATCCTGCAGATTTTCACCGCGGAAAATCAGATTGCCGGAACGCCACGACAAGCTTGCAGCAAGTTCCACTGCGTCGATTTTCTGCACCTGTTCACGAGTTTTGCCACGTGGGTCCAGGTCAACACGCTCACCTTTGGAGATCGCCAACGACGATTTCGGTAAGCGTTTAGCCAGCGTCTGTGCAGTCGGCAAATCTTTATCACTATTGCTACCGACCAGCACTTTGCCGTCAGTGACGATCAGCTCAACGTGGTCCTGACGTAAATCAACGTTAAACGCTGTGCCGACCGCCTGAATAATCTTGCCACCGGCAATGACACTGAGTGGCCGTGACGTATCATGTGCCACGTCGATATTGATCTCGCCGCGCTGCAGTTCAATCACCCGCGCGCCAGCGCTATAGCGCACCACGACAAAACTATTGGTATTCAGTACCAGCTTACTTTTGTCCGGCAATTCAATCGTATTGTTTTCGCCAACCCGCGTCTGATAAGTCGCCTGCATCGCGACCACGGCAGATGCTGGCTCAACATCCAATGGATTCAGGTTGCCACGATAAAACAAAGCGCCAAGCAGCATTACAGCTGCCGCAGAAGCCGCCATCGCCAACCCCGTCAGTGGCCGGCGCTGCTGGCTGATTTTCGGTTCCACTGCCGGAAACAGTGCCGATAACCGGCTCAATGCATCCATCTTGTCCCACAGTTTGGCCACTTCAAATAGCGTTTGCTGGTTGAATGCAGATGCCGCCAGCCATTGCTGTAACGCCTGTTTTTCTTCAGTTTGCAGTTCCCGGTCAATCCGGGCGATCCATTCACAGGCCTGTTCCAGACGCTGCGATTCCAGCACTGATTGCTGGCGTTTCGACTGCAGATGGATCTGGTGAATATTACTCATAGGATCCTCCTCTTGATTGTCGCTTCGCGTGTTGCTGGCCTTGTCCGGTGTCGCCACCCGTTGCTTTACGCATAAACAGCGTGCAACTTTTTAACCCGGTGGCGATATGTTTTTCGACTGTGCTTTCGCTGATCCGCAGATTTGCAGCGATTTCGCGCTGCGAATAGCCATAAACCTTTTTCAGCACAAAGACTTTGCGGCACTGCAACGGCAGTTGCCGTACCGCTTCACAAAAATGGCCAAACTCGCTGCCCGACAATACCTGGTCATACACTTCATCCCGGCAGTTGTCTGATAATAGCTGGTCCAGCAGTTCAGCGTCTTCGACATGATCCACATGGCGCACATTGGCCTGTTTGTGGTAGTCCAACGCCAGATTGCGCGCAACGGTAAACATAAAAGATTTCGGCGAGCTGATTTGCGTCTTATCTTCAATCTGGCAAATCCGCACATAAGTTTCCTGCACGATATCTTCAATTTCGTGCGGCGGCACTATCCTCGACACCGCGCGGTAAATGCCACGCCGCGATGCCAGATAGATTTTATAAAACAATGAATCGTTTGACATTTTTCCCCGTTTTTTCTTTTTTTATTGGTAGTCAGGCCAAGACTTCACAGTTGTTGTTCTTTGCAACGAATCTGCGCTGTAAAGACAGACGAAACAGCCGGGGAAAATCCGCCAGTGCCAGCGTAAATAATTTTAAAATAATTGCAAAAAACTACTGATCGTCAGTCGGCCCTGTGCCGGATCTGCCGCTTGTGCCGTCATTTGCCTGATCTGTCCTGAGTGCAATAAATTACCCGGATAAATCACCGCCCGGTTAAAACGGGCTTCGACCTGGGCAATTTGTTGAAACAACGCAGTACTGCCTTGCATATACCCCGGCGATTCATGCAGCCGGGCGGCCATTGCCTGTTGTTTTAACACCGGGCCATACCTTTGCAGGCGCTCCGCGCTAATCCGCTCAAACCCGGTATAGCGATGGCGATAAAACGCTGTGCCGCCGTGACGGGCGTCACACAAATAATGCACCATCGCCAGTTGCAGCGGCTCAACCGTATCAAAATGCGGCAACATCTGGATAGGTTTTAGCTGCTCCGGTGGTGTACAGGCCAGCGAAAACGCCGAGCTGAGCAGCCGGATTTGCTGCGCCTGTGGCGCGTACACTTGTTGTAGCAGCGGTAACAGATTTTGCAGCGCGTCCTGATACGATGGCGGCGTTGCTGCCCGCACGCCCGGATAAAAATTAGCCGGATCGGCCTGATAACTCCCGGTTTGCGCTTGTTGCCATAACCAATCCGACGCTGGAAACAGATGGTCTATCACCAATAACGGCGTTTGCTCAGTACCAATCAGCTGACAGGTTACCGCAGGTTTTGCTGAGACAGGGGCTGCGCTTGGCATTGGTTTAGCCAGCCAACAGCTGATTTTTACGCGCGATCAGGCCGTAGATTTGTGCCGCCGATCCGACAATGGCGTAAATCGCCGCCAAATGCCCCTGTTGATGCAGTTGTACCACCTGCTCGGGCGCCAGTGCCGCCAGCTTGTCAGCATCAATGGTGTAGAGGCCGTTCAGTCGGGTGGTGCTCTGGTCGGCAAAAGTGATGTCGAGTGACATCGGCTGCAACAGCTGGCAGTGCAGCAGCACGTCAATCAGCGTCGCCCGATGTTGTTCGCCCTGCAGCAGCTGCACCAGCCGCTGTTTGGCCTGCCGGTAAAAATCTGATTCGCTGCCATCAGCTAAAAACAGCGGCTCTGCGCCGGCCGGCAACGGTTGGCTCTGGCCGGTGGCCGGACTCTCCATATCAATACAGACTACATAATCGTCGGCTTCCGGCGATGCTTTGCCAACAAAAAATGGCTGGCGCTGGATTTGCAGTGGCAGATACAAGCCCTGCCATTGGCCTTGCTGCACCATTAAGTTTTCGTTGGCGGCAAAGCCGGTTAATGCGGCCAACACAAACTGACCGGTCTCACCACTTTTCGCCAGCACCAGCGGCAGCTGGGTGGCGACATGGGTCAGCTCGGCCGGCACCACCGGAATGAGGTTTTGCCCGGCGGCATGGGTATCAATCTGCTCCGGTATCACATATAAGTGTTGATGCCGGGCCGGTTCTACTGCAACTAAATGAGCCATGACTTGCCTTCCTGCTGCTCAGATGGTCTGAAAACCATACTGACGAATTTTGTTAATCAGCTCGCGGTGCGACGGCAGTGACGCCAGCGCCTGATCGATCATTTTGCGGTTTTGCTGCAGCTGAGTTTTGGCGAAATCCCAATGATTCAGCTGATGCCGCAACCGGCTGGTGTCGCTGCGAAAGCCCATGCCATACAGCACGTACTGATAGCTGGCCGCCGGGAACACCTCATTATTACTGGTGAAATCCAAATCGCCCGGCGCGCGATGCGCCCACAGCTGCATCAGATCCTGCAGGCTTTGCGGAATAGTCGCCGGGTCACGGTTGTCACGCCAGAACGCACTGTCATCGCGCTGACTCAGAATGTAATGCAGCTTCAGAAAATCAATGATTTTGTCCCAGCGGTATAAAAAGGTTTGATTAAAACGCCGCGCGACTATATCCATCAGGCCGCGGGTGGCCGGCAATTGCTCAGCAAGCATCTGCGCGGACATTTCCACCAGCACCAGCGCCGAGGCTTCCAAAGGTTCGAGGAAACCGGCTGATAAGCCGACCGCGACGCAGTTGTTCTGCCAGAAGTGCTGGCGATGGCCACTGACAATCGGGATCTTGCGCACCGCAAGGTCAGCGATGTGTGGCCCGACATAGGCCGCTAAAGTGTCGCGCGCCTGTTGTTCGCTGCAGTAACGGCTGGCGTAGACATAACCAACCCCACGGCGATGCTGTAGGCCGATATCCCAAATCCAGCCACAATCCTGTGCGGTCGAAATGGTATGGGAGGCAATAGGCGCATCGGGGCTTTGATACGGCACTTGTACCGCCAGCGCCGTATCGATAAACAACACATCGTCGCAGCGCTTAAACGGCACCTGATAATGCTCACCGAGCAGCAGTGATTTAAAGCCGGTGCAATCAACAAACAAATCACCGGCGACCAGGCCATGAATTTGCGTTTGCACGGCAGCAATATCGCCATTGGCAGCACTTTGCACCGCAATAACGTCATCCTGAATATGTTCCACACCGAGTTTTTCGATGCAGTGACGCTGCAAAAACAGGCCAAACTTGCCGGAATCCAGGTGATAGGCGTAATTGGCGACCGCCGCATATTCTGCGTGCCGGATGGTCTTCGGTGCCAGCCCCTGCTCACAAATAGCTTCCTGATAACATAGGTCGTTGGAAAAGGAGCTGAGCGGGCCGGCCAGATCGGCGGCGGTTTTGCCGTGTAGCCAATAAGCCGCCATATCGGCTTTGCCAAAGCCCTGCGGCAGCACCAGCGGGTGATAATAAAAATCGTCGGCCGCACCATTGACCCAACGGGCAAACTTCGCGCCTTGTTTAAAAGTGGCGTCACATTCACGGATAAATTCGGTTTCACTGATACCCAGCGCCAGTAAAGTGCTGCGCATCGTTGGCCAGGTGCCTTCGCCAACGCCAATCGGCGGCACACCGGGGGATTCGATCAGCACGACCCTGATCGCACCGGCCTGACAGTTATGTTTGGCCGCAATGCGTCCGGCGGTCAGCCAACCGGCATTGCCACCACCGACAATCACGACGGTCTGAATCTGTTGCTCTGCAGTGTTCTTGTTGTTGTGCTGAGATTGCATCGGGTACTTCCTGCTTTGCCTTGCAAAAATGGAGTCAGCGAACAACGACTGACTCCGCAAAGTGCGCAGTCACGGCCCCGGGATCGGCGGTGACTGCGTAAAACGACTATCTAAGCGCTATTGCTGCGCAGCGGTCAGAATGAACCGCGCACCCCAAAGGCCACACGGCGGCCGCTGTCTTCAATCAACAACAGCTGGTTCGCGAAACGACCGCGTTTATGCACGTATTCATTGGTCAGATTGATGCCTTCAATGACAACGGCCAGGTCTGGCGTGATGTCATAGCTGGCACTGGCGTCAATCTGCGCATAGTCTTCGACAATCACCACACCGTCACCGTTGCTTTGGGTCAATGACTGCACAAAAGCATCCCGCCAATTGTATGCAACCCGCGCCTGCAATGGGCCTTGTTCATAAAACGCTACCAGGTTGTATGAATCACTGAGGCCGGTTAACGCAAACACCTGATTGATGTCGGCCGGATCCAGTTCGGCATTACTGTCGACCAGTGTCGCGTTCGCCATCACACCAAAACCTGACTCAAAGGTATGTTGCAGCGCCAGTTCAAAGCCATCCACAATCGCCGACTCGCCGTTGCTTGGCAGCGTATTGCTAAACACTGCCGTACTGTCAGCACTGTCCGGTGCGCCCGGATTGGTGCCGGTGGACGGATCGGTCAGCAAGCCGCCATTGGCCAGCGTGAAGGTTTTGTCTTCAGTGATGTTGATGATGAAGTTCGATACATTCTTGCGGAAATAACCGCCTGACAGATAACTGGCATCGCTGTAATACCATTCCAGCGACAGGTCGAGGTTAGTCGCGCTGAACGGTTGCAGCTCAGGGTTGCCCGAGGTCGACGTTAAGTCGCCGCCCTGGCGGGTAGTACCAATCACTGTGACCGGAGACATGCTTTCCAGCGTTGGCCGGGTCAGGGTTTGTGACGCGGCGAAGCGCCCGACCAGGTCATCCGAAATATCCAGTTTGACGCTGAAATTCGGCAGGATAGCTTCATAACTTGAGCTTTCCTGAATGGGTTGTGCTGCACCAAACTGCGCCAACATTTCAGTTTCATCAAGAATACGCAGGCCGCTGACCGGCGCATCGGTACCGTCCACATCGACGCTGGTGCGCTCATACCGCACACCGGCTGTGCTGCTTAACGGCATGCCGGCTAAGGTGCCTTCAAAATCGAGTTCAAAGTATAACGACGCCGTATCTTCACCAACTTCAAACGACTTGTTGCGTTTGACTGCATCAAAGCTGATTGGCTTGCCGATCGAGGCCGCATATTGTTCGAGGAACGCAAAGTTGGCTTCGCCGTCATGCGCCAGCCATGACGTTGGCATGCGGCCACTGCCGCTGACGCCGCTTAAAAAATCACTGCCGGCGTTAAAGACATATTGTGGGAAACCGGCCATGTTCGGCTTGTCCGGATAACCGCAGAAAGTACAGTGGATACCGACACCTTCGTTGTCCCAACGCTCCAGGCTCTTGGTTTCAGTCGAATACATGGCACCAAATTTCACTTTGGTTAAACCGCTGGCTGCGTCTTCATTCCAGACACCATCCCAGCGCAGCTGATTCAGATCATCTTCTACCGCCCAGCCACGGCGCAACATGACATGGGCCCGGCTATTTTTCGGATCCAGATGATTCGACACGCCATCAGGTTTGACGCCAGGCTGGTAAGCAGTGCCATTTAACTCCTGCTGACCACTGTAAATATTTGGGTTGGCGCCGGCAAATTCGCTGGCATAAGGCAGGATATTGTCGTCAACCTGGAACCGGACCCGGTTGGCATAACCAATCAGCGACAACTGGTCACCACGGCCATTGTTCGGTTCACGCTCTGCACTGGAATGGCTGAAATCAAATTTCATATTCAGGTTGTTATTGACGTCCCAATCGGCATTCAGGCCAATCGATAACGTATCCGTCAGGCGGTCGAATTTCTTCGCGTGCATGTCGGTGGCGAGGCCCACTTCCTGGTACAGGTCAATCACAGTACCGTTGGCGTCCACCACCGGGCCTTTCGCGCCACCAAACCCGGTGATATTCGGCGCGGTAAACCAGTGGCCGTATGAAGTGGTGTCGGCTTCAACGTCAAAATCGGAATACAGCGCATCGGCGGTCAGTTCCAGATTGTCGGCCGGGGCATATTGCAACACCAGATTGGCGTTGGTGCGGCTGCGCTCTTCAAATGTCACTTTATGGTCGTAATTGCGGGGCGAGAAGATATTACCGGTATAAGCGGCGCCGCTTTGTGTCACCGGATTTGGTACACCGACGTTTTCCAGCCAGCCGTCAATTTGCGCCTGATTCAGCCGGGTGTCGCGTTGCTGATGCGACACCGCCAGCAATGCGCCGACCGAGCCGTCCAAAAAGGTATCGCTGATCAGGCCAGAGACCTGTGGCGAGGTTTTTTCGCTGTTTTCTTCGTACACACCTTTGATACTACCGGCGACTTTAAAACCACCAATGGCAAAAGGCCGCGCGGTATTGACGTTCACGGTAGACCCGATACCACCGGATTGCTGTGTTGCGGTGGAAGTCTTGTGCACATCGAGGCTACGGACTAATTCCGCTGCGATGGTGTCAAAACTAAAGGCGCGGCTTTGGTTTTCCGACGCCATTTGCCGGCCATTGACCAGCACGGTGTTAAATTCCGGGCCAAAACCCCGCACTGTGATGAGCTGACCTTCACCACCGGAGCGGTCAATTGACACGCCGGTGATCCGCTGCAGCGATTCCGCCAGGTTGGTATCCGGGAACTTGCCAATGTCTTCGGCAGAAATCGAATCCACCACACCGCCGGCTTCGCGTTTGGAATCCATCGCACGGCCCAGGGCACCACGGATACCCCGGACTTCAATCACTTCAGTTTTTGTCTCTTCTTTGTCCTGTGCTGCAAACGCCGGAGATACTGCGACAGTACTGATCACTGCCATCACTGCGGTTGCTACTTTGTTTTTCTTATAGTTCGCCATGTCGTCGTTACTCTCGAAAGTCGGATCTATCAAAATAGATACCTGCCCACTTTCGCTAACCACCGGCTTTAACCCGGTATCCTGCAACAAAATGCGTAACGCATCGTCGAGGTTGTACTGACCACGCAGCGGATTGGTCACTTTGCCTGCCATCTTGTCGATGGGAAACAGCAAGGTGATGTCAGCCTGTTCAGCAAAACTGATTAGCGAGAGATCGGCTCTTTGTTCCGGAATATTGAAAGCAATCTCAGACGGCTTTTCCTTGGCCAGCGCTGCAGTAGATAAGTTGCAGACCAGCAGCAATGACAACAAAGGCCGTCGCGTGCGTCGATATCCCCCCCGCATGTACTTACGCCATGCAGAGAACCAAGACGACAGAGCGCGAATTTTCCGCCATATCCTTTTAAACAAGCTGTGAAACAATTGGTGTGTCCTCTCCCCGGTCCTAGTCGATCTTGTTGTTTTTATATTGTTTTTTATTGTGTGCTTTTTTATGCATGCAAGTTCGGGCTGATTTGCATCACGCACTGACAATCAGGCTTCGACAACGCCTGCACCAGACCGGTGACTTTGTTGCACCAGAATGACCATTTGTCATCAAACCTGAATTACCGGCAAGTTTCAAGCAAGGAACTGACAGGCCATTTTGGGGCTGTGACTTATTGAGTCACAAGATAAGACAGCCAACAGGCAAAGCAGTCTGAAAAAGCCCCGAAACCGGCTTTCAGTCGGGCCGCTATTCAGCCGCTGCGACATGGGACTGAAGTTAGCCGTCAGTTCCCGGATTGGCGAAGTTCATGATTTGCATCTCGCTGACCATACTCGTTTTGGCTCTGTTTAAGGTTGGCATGGTTATACTGCAGACATGCATATACTCATCATTGAAGACGATTTGGATTTAGGCTTTGCCCTGCAACAGGCGCTGCAGACTGAAAATATCAGCAGTGTCTGGTTGCGTCGGGTTGCCGACGCGCCACGCAGTGCCATAGATCCGGAATTCGACTGTATCCTGCTGGACATCGCGTTGCCTGATGGCAACGGCTTTGACCTGCTCAAACGCTGGCGTGCCGCGGGCATCACGCTGCCGGTGATCATGATCACTGCCCGGTCTGGTCTCGATGACCGGCTGGCAGGTCTTGACGGTGGCGCCGACGACTTTATCGTCAAACCTTTTGCGATGGCCGAATTATTATCGCGCCTGCGCGCAGTACTGCGCCGCTACGCCAGGCAAGCCAGCCCGCTCTGGGTATTCGGCGCACTGCAAATTAACCCACGCAGTTATCAGGTCTGGCTGGATGGCGTCGAACTGGAGCTGCTGCGCCGGAAAATTCAGCTGCTGCTGGAACTGGCGCGCGACCCCGGCACTGTGATCCAAAAAGCGGTGCTGGCACAACGACTGGAGCCTTTAGGCGATGCGCTGAATTACAGTCTGCTTGAGGTTCATATCTCAAACCTGCGCCGAAAAATCGGCGCGCAGCGGATCCGCACCGTGCGCGGTGTCGGTTATATGTTGGTGCCATGAACATCAGACCCAATCTTTTGCGCCCGACTCTGGTCCGGCGGGTCACGCTGGCACTGCTGGCCGCTTCTGTGCTGGTCTGGCTCGCGCTGATGGCGTTTTATTACTGGCAGGAAAGCGGCGAACCAGCCGCTGTGGCCCGGCAACAACAACGTGGTGAGGCGATCCTGGCGGTGCTCAGCCGAATCGATGATGCTGACGGTGCGCGTCAGGCTGCCGCTTTATACGCCGATTTATTTAACAGTGTGTACCTGCATGCCGGTATCCCTCAACAATTTGTGCTGCAGCTAACTGACCGGAAGGGCCAATCTATTTACCGCACGCCGGGGACGACCAGCGACAAACTCAGCACTGCGGACGCCGGCCGGGTGCACCTCGACGGCACTGCCTACCAGGTATATCGCGGCCACAGCTCAGAATGGACGCTGTTGCTCGCCGAGCCTGCTCCGCCCCCGGGATTATTGCTGGCCAAATTAAGCAGCAATCTGAGTGTGTCGATGCTGATCTCTGTGCCGCTGTTGTTACTGCCGGTCTGGTTTGCCGTGGCCCGTGGTCTGCGTCCGCTACAGCAGCTGTCGGACAGCATCGCGGCACGGGGGCCGGATGATTTGCAGCCACTGGCGCTGGATGTGACTTATGCCGAACTGTCGCCGCTGCGCACTGCACTAAACCGGCTGTTTAGTCAGCTCAGAGTGCGGATCGGGCGGGAACATAGTTTTGTGCAGGATGCTGCGCATGAACTGAAAACGCCGCTGGCGGTGATCGCTGCACAGGCCCATGTCTTGATCCGGGCCAGCGATGCGCCGGCCAGACAGGCAGCGGGGCAGCAGCTGGAGCAGGCGATAGCCCGGGCCTCACATCTGATTGAGCAGTTGCTGGATTTAGCCCGCGTTGACAGCGCAACTGCTGCACCTGTTGTGCAGCTGGATTTAGCGCACAACCTGCGTCAGGCCATCGCCAATCTGGTGCCAGCGGCGCTTGCGCGCAATATCGAGCTGGCCCTGGACGCACCGGACCAGTTGTCTTATCCCATCGACCCGTTAGCCTGGCAGTCTGTGGTGCAGAATCTGCTCAGCAATGCCATCCGCTACGGCCGTGATCATGGCTCAGTGGAAGTCAGTCTCAGCCTGCAACCCATCACAGATCCCACAGTGCTGCGGCTGAGCGTCGCCGACGACGGTCCTGGTATCACAGCCGCAGAGCAGGCGCTGGTATTTGAACGTTTTTACCGTGTCGCCGGCAGCGATATCCCGGGTTCCGGCCTGGGTCTGGCGATTGTGACCCAGGCCGTAGCCAGTATGCATGGCCAACTGCGACTGGAACCAGGCCTCGGTGGCGCTGGTTGTTGTTTTGTTGTTGAACTACCACTCGGCACCGGTCCACACAACCCCGCCGAGACCCACACTGCGGAGACCTGAATATGTCAGTACAACCCTTTTCGGCAGCAGCCGCTGGAGCCAAGCCCAAGCGTAGTCTTGGCAAAAAAATTCTGCGCTGGAGCCTGATTAGCCTCGCGGCGCTGGTGTTACTGGCCGGCGCCATTGTCGCTTTGTTGTATCAGCAAGCGCTGCAAACAGAAAAACCAGTCGGCTTTCAGGCAGTTCAGGTCCGCAGCAACAGCACCGATGCCATGGTGATGGGGATCTGGTATCCCACGAATGCCGAAGTTTCGGCGCAATGGCTGGGTACACAGTTTATGCAGGTTGCTGCTAATGGCCCGGTCGTAGGCCAGCAGTTACCGCTGATTGTGATTTCACATGGCACCGGCGGCGGTCTGCTCAGCCACGCCGATTTGGCAATGGCGTTAGCGTCCGCCGGGTATGTGGTGGCAGCACCGATGCACAGCGACAACTATCTGGACCAAAGTTCGGTGGGCAGCCCGGCTTATTTTTCTGGCCGCACGGCACAGCTGCGCAGCGCCATTGATTACATGTTGCAAAACTGGTCAGCAAAAACACAGCTGAATACCGGGCGAGTCGGCGTTTATGGTTTTTCCATCGGCGCCTTTACTGCCCTGACCGCTGCCGGGGCGCAGCCGGATTTACGCGGTGTTGCCGGCTATTGCGGCAAAAACCAGGAATTTGCCTGTGATTTGCTGCGCCAATCGAAGTCATTTTTACTTGGCACCGATTTCCCGGACGGCTTCGATCAGTTCAGCACAGACGGACGGATTAAAGCGTTGGTATTGGCCGCGCCCGGTTTAGGTTTTAGCTTCAGCGGCCCGACGGCGCTGAGTCAGGTCGATGTGCCGGTACAGTTATGGCAAGGGGAACAGGACGACACAGTGCCGGATGCCAGCAACGCCAAAGTGATCCGCGACCAGCTTGGTCACAATGTTGAATTTCATCCGGTGAAAGGCGCCGCCCATCTGTCATTTCTACTGCCTTGTGGCTTGCTGAAACTGACACCATTCTGTGCCGATCCTGACGGTTTTGACCGCCAGACGTTTCATGTCAACATGAACCGGCAGGTCGTTGATTTTTATAACAAACAGCTGAAAAACTGAGGTCAGCACGCCTGCTGTTACGAAGGCAGCAGGCGCTGTTTCAGGCCGCGGACAAAAGTCCGGCTGACTTTCAGCACTTTATCGTTCGCAAGCACCGCTTTGTATTCGGAATTTCCGGGCGGTTGCTGCTGTTTAATGTAAGACAGGTTCACCACTGTTGATTGGTGAATGCGCGCCAACAAATCCGCCAGTCGCCCAAGTTCTATTGGATTTCACAGGTCCAGCATCCGGACTTCAAACACCTGCACCACTTGTTGATTAAAACCCTGACAAACACCATGGCCAAACAGAACGACCGCTGACAAATCTGCCAGCCGCTATTGATATATAGTATTTATAATACATATAATCTTTTGAAGTGTTTTTAAGAGATGGTTCAGATGCGGATTCTGGTGACCGGCGGGCTGGGTTATATCGGCAGCCACTGCTGTATTGCGTTGTATCAGGCGGGTTTCACGCCGGTGATTTATGACAATCTGAGTAACAGCAGCCGGCGGGTGCTGGACCAGCTGGAGAAAATTTGCGGCCAACGTTTTGATTTTATTGAAGCTGATTTGCTGGATAACACGGCATTGCAGCACACCTTTGCGCAATACCAGCCGGAAGCTGTGTTTCATTTTGCGGCACTCAAAGCTGTGGGCGAATCGGTACAACAACCGCTGCGCTATTATCAAAACAATGTCGCGGGCACGCTCAATCTGTTGCAGCAGATGCAGCAGGCGGGTTGTCAGCGGCTGATTTTCAGCTCTTCCGCCACTGTTTACGGCGACCCGCAGTTTTTACCGCTGACCGAACAGCATCCGCTCGGCGCCACCAATCCTTATGGCTGGACCAAAGTGATGGTCGAGCAAATGTTACAGGACCAGTGTCGGGCACAAGCCGGCTTTCTCGCCATAGCGCTCAGATATTTTAATCCGGCCGGCGCCCATCCCAGTGGCCTGATTGGCGAAGACCCACGCGGTATTCCGAATAACCTGATGCCTTATGTGGCACAGACGGCCGTTGGCCGCCGGCCCTTTGTCAATATTTTTGGTGATGACTATCCAACGCCAGACGGTACCGGCGTGCGCGACTATATCCACGTGATGGATTTGGCCGAAGGCCATGTCGCGGCGTATCAACGCCTCGCCACACAGACGGGTTACCAGGTGTTTAATCTCGGCACTGGCAAAGGCGATTCTGTGTTGCAGCTGATTGCAGCTTTTAGCGCCGCAGCCGGTAAAGACATCCCTTATCAATTCAGCGCGCGTCGCCCCGGCGACATTGCCGCCAGTTATGCCGACGCGACCAAAGCCTTGCAGCAACTGGGCTGGCAAACCCGCTATGACCTGCAACGCATGGCACAAGACAGCTGGCGCTGGCAAACCCAATATCCTCAAGGACTGGAGCCTTCCGATGACAGAATTTGACAAGCCGCACCGGCGAAAGAACCCGTTAACCGGCCGCTGGGTGCTGGTATCTCCACACCGCAACAACAGGCCCTGGCTCGGCGCCACCGAAGCTGCCACCACAGACCAGCTGCCAGCCTTTGACGCCAATTGCCCGCTATGCCCCGGCAATACCAGAGCCAATGGCGAAATCAACCCGGTCTATGACACCACGCACGTGTTTGCCAACGACTTCGGCGCGCTGATACCAGCCCCGACAGGCCAGATGGCAGCCGCAGACCCGCTGTTTCAAAGCGAAGTGACAGACGGCGAATGCCGCGTCGTCTGCTTTTCACCTGAGCATCATCTGACACTGCCGGAAATGTCAGTATCGGCACTGGTTGCAGTGGTGCAAACCTGGCAGCAGCATTATCGCGAGCTGCGCCAGCGTTTTGCCTGTGTGCATATTTTTGAAAACAAAGGCGCCATCATGGGCTGCTCACAGCCACATCCGCATGGTCAGATTTGGGCGCATCAGCATGTGTCGACCGAGATTGAGCTGGAAGACCAGCATCAGGCGGCTTATCTGGCCAGCCATGGCAGTGCTTTGCTGGCTGACTATGCCGTCAGGGAACAGCAGCAACCGGAGCGTATCGTTTGTCAGAACGCGCACTGGCTGGTGGTGGTGCCATACTGGGCGGCCTGGCCTTTTGAAACCCTGCTGCTGTGCAAAGACGATGTGCAGCATATCGATGCGCTAAACCCGGCGCAGGTGGAAGCGCTGGCGCAGATCTTAAAAGAGCTGACCAGCCGGTATGACAACGTGTTTCAGTGCAGCTTTCCGTATTCGATGGGCTGGCACAATGCGCCGGCCGACGGAGAGCCGCAGCCACACTGGCGCTTACACGCTCACTTTTATCCGCCGTTGCTGCGCTCAGCGACAGTGAAAAAACACATGGTCGGCTACGAGATGATGGCAGAAAGCCAGCGTGATCTGACGCCGGAAACCGCCGCCGCTATTCTGCGCAATGTCCCAGCCAGCCGCAGCTTTTAGGCATAGTCCCCTTTTATGAGCCAAATATTATGAGCCAAGCATTCATCGCCACATTTCAACAAATATACGCCGCGAAACCAGAGGGTCTGGCCAGTGCGCCGGGCCGGGTCAATCTGATTGGTGAGTTCACCGACTACAACCTTGGTTATGTCTTTCCGGCAGCCTTGAACTTTCGCACCCTGGTGCTGTTCCGTGCCCGCACCGACCAGCAGATAGTGGTGCATTCGCAAAATTACCCCGGTGAATCTGATAGTTTTTCGCTGCAGGCGCCTATTACCCCTGGGCCGTCGCAATGGGGTAATTACATTCGCGCTATGGCTTATGTGCTGCAACAAGCCGGTTTTACCTTGTGTGGCGCCGACCTGCTGATCGACAGCGACGTGCCCCAGGGCGCCGGCTTATCGTCGTCCGCTGCGCTGGAAGTGGCCATCGGCGGCGCTTTGAATCAGGTAGCCGGTTTAGCTCTGACACCGGCGCAAATTGCACTATTTGGCCAGCAGGCGGAAAACCAGTTTATGAATTGCCAGTGCGGCATTATGGACCAGATGATTTCTGCCCAGGCCAGCGCCGGCCACGCCTTGCTGCTCGACTGCAAAACGCTGGCGACCCAGGCGGTGCCTATTCCGGCGGATTTGGCGCTGGTCATTGTCAATTCCAACTACCCACGCAAGCTGGTCGACAGCGAATACAACGGCCGGCGGCAGGATTGCGAACAGGCAGCGGCAATCATGGGAGTGGCGACGTTGCGTGATGCAACGATGGACCTGTTGCTGCAACATAAAAACGCCATGACAGCGCAACAGTTTAAAAGAGCGCACCATGTCATCAGCGAAAATGGCCGGGTGCTGGCCACAGTCGATGCACTACAAAACAGCGATATGGCGCAACTACGCCAGTTAATGCAGGCATCACATCAGTCGCTGCGCGATGACTTTGAAGTGACAGTGCCTGCGACTGACGGACTGGTTGAGATTTGTCAGGCAGCATTAGGCACTAAAGGCGCAGTGCGGATGACCGGCGGTGGTTTTGGCGGCGCAATTATTTGCCTCTGCGCACAACAGGACGTGACGCTGGTGGAGCAGGCTGTAGCAGCGCATTATCAGGCGCGTTTTGGTTTAACAGCAGATGTTTACGTCTGCCAGGCCGGCACCGGCCTCAGCGTGCAGTTACTGTGACACCTCAGTTGATAAACAGACCGGGCCTTGGCCCGGCATCACTTGAATAACAGGAGTTGTTATGTTGCCAGTGTCTATCCGGTTTGTCTTGTTGTGCACTTTACTTGGCAGTGCGGCCCCGCAGGCTGCGGAGCAGTTATATCAAGCCATTCCGGCCGATGCCGCGCCTGCACTGAGCCAGCCCGGCAAGTATCAGGTCGGCGTCAGAACAGTGAAGTTTGCGGTGCCGGCTAGTTTGCAGGTCAGTACCGGTCAGACTTACGACAGACCTTTGACCTTAGAACTGTGGTATCCGGCCAGCGCCGGTCAGCCGCCACAGGCGGAGTATCAAAACCAGACCCGCAGTGGCAAAAGCTTTAGTATTGCCGGCAGCGCGTTTCGCGATGCAACTCCGGCCAGCGGCACAGGGAAACTACCGGTCGTGGTGATTTCGCATGGTTACACTGGTTATCGCAGTCTGATGTTTTATCTGAGCGAGCACTTGGCCAGTCACGGTTATATCGTCGCCGGCATTGACCACACCGATTCCACCAATGCTGAAATCGACTTTGCCAAAGCACCTTTTGCCGGATTTTTCAGTACTTTATATCACCGGGCGCGCGACCAGCAGGCAACGTTAAATTACCTGATGTCGGCGCAAAGCCCGCTGGCGGCGCTGACTAACCCGAGCAAAGCCGGCCTGATTGGTTATTCGATGGGGGGCTTTGGCGCGCTCAGCACTTTAGGCGCCTGTTATCAATTTCCCGAAGCGATGGTCAAGCAGCTGACCGGCGCGTCACAACCGGCGCAAATCGAAGCGCTGCGCACGCAGCTCAATAGCTGTAACGCCGGGCAGGCGAAGGCAGATCCACGTTGGCAAGCCGGCATTTTATTTGCGCCCTGGGGCGGGCAATATCAGCTGTTTGAGCCAACATCGCTGGCGAAAATCCAGACCCCGCTGCTGTATGTCGCCGGCGATCAGGACGATATTTCCGGTTATCAGGGCATCACGCAGTTATTTCAGCACAGCGGCAGTGCAGCGCGTTATCTGCTGACTTACCACGGTGCCCGCCACAATATTGCCGCGCATCCGGCGCCAAAAGCTGCACGCGGCAGTGAAGGCGATTATGGTCATTATGCTGAACCTGCCTGGGATATCCAGCATATCAACCGGGTCAATCAACATATGGTGTTAGCGATGCTGGATTGTCAGCTGAAGCAAAAAGCCGACGCCTGCCAGCTGTTACCGAGTGGCAACAGCCGCTCAGATGAAGGCAAAGGCTGGCCCGGATTTGCGCCGCGTTACAACACCGGCATGTCGTGGCAAACCGGTTCTGCTAACCAATCCGCTTCGAAATGACAGAGGGATTCCGCCACCGCCAGTGGCCGGGATAACTGATAGATAAACAGATCGCCAGCGGCTGGCTGTTCTGCCAGTTGCCGGGCATCGAGGCCAAGCCGGGATGTGGTGACAAACAATAAATCGCCATGTTCACCGCCAAGCGCGACGCTGGACGGCTGCGACACCGGCAAGGTCAGCGTCAGACAGACCTGTCCTTGCGGATTGAGCCGCACCACAGTGCTGGTGCCCCACAGCGCAGTCCAGACATGGTCTTCGGAGTCGACTGTGGCGCCATCCGGCGAGGCATTGTCAGCAAATTCGGCAAACAAACGCGGTTGACTGAGTGACGCAGCCTCGCTCCCAAACTCATACTGCCAAATCTGATGCCGGGGCGAATCGGCGTGGAACATGCGCCGGCCATCGAGGCTCCAGCACAGGCCATTGGAGATCTGAATATGGCGTAAATGACATACCGCCTGGCCCTGGCGATTGAGCTGATACAAAGCGCCGGCCTGTGCAGGCTGCGACGGGGTTTCGACCATAGTGCCGGCCCAAAACCGGCCCTGACGGTCGGTGCGGCCGTCGTTAAACCGGTTGCCGCGGATGTGGCGCTCCGGTTTAGCTAACCAACGCAAGGCGCCGGTATGAGGGTGAAACAGCGCAAAACCACTTTCTAACGCCAGCACCAACTGATAAGGCGCGTCCGCGCCAACGTTCAGCACACCAAAGCTGCCGATCCGTTCCGGCAGCGCCAGCTGGTGCACCTGATGCAGATCTGCACTTAACCAGTGCAATAGACCTGCTTCGATATCCACCCAGTAAAAGCGTTGCAACAGCGGATGCCATAAAGCGTTTTCTCCCAGTACATTTTGTACCGGGATGCGCAGCAGCAATCTCGTTGTGACTGAATTCATCTCAATATCCCTGAAACGTTTCAGTGCCGGAGAATATCAAGAAAACGCCGCCGAACATAGCAAGCATTGCACCAGAAATTGGCCTGGCGCCCTAAAAGAATGCAGGCCAGAGCTGCAAAAAACAGTTGCCAACAATCGTTACAATCGGCAAGCTAGCCTTTATTATATTATAAATATGATTTACTAAGATGCAGAACTACATTTTATCGATAGATCAGGGCACGACCAGCAGCAGAGCCATTCTGTTTAACCTGGAAGGCCAACCGGTTGCCAGCGAACAACAAAGTTTTACCCAACATTATCCGCAGAATGGCTGGGTTGAACATGACCCGCAGGACATCTGGCAGACTGTGCTGCATTGCAGCCGGCAGGTGCTGGCCAGGCAGCAGATTAGCCCCGAACAAGTGCTCGCCATTGGCATCACCAATCAACGCGAAACCACACTGGTCTGGGACAAACACACAGGTGAACCCGTGTATCAGGCCATCGTCTGGCAGGACCGCCGCACCACGGCATATTGTGAAGCGCTGCAAAGTGACGCGGTCAATGAACTGATTGCCGCCAAAACCGGCTTATTGCTGGACCCGTACTTTTCCGCTACCAAAATCCGCTGGATTTTAGACCAGGTGCCGGGCGCTGCAGCACGGGCCGCCGCCGGCGATTTGTTGTTTGGTACCGTCGACAGTTTTTTGCTGTGGCGTTTAAGCGGCGGCACCGTGCACCGCACCGATGCCACCAACGCCTCGCGAACCATGTTGTACAACATTCATCAGCACTGTTGGGACGATGAACTGCTGCGCCTGTTTGGTATTCCGGCTGCGATGTTGCCAGAAGTGATGGATTCGTCCGCCGATTTTGGTCTGACGTCGCCGGAGATTTTTGGCAAGCCGATCCCGGTCTATGGCATTGCCGGCGACCAGCAGGCCGCGCTGTTTGGTCACGCCTGTTTTGAAACCGGCATGGCCAAAAGCACTTATGGCACCGGCTGTTTTCTGATGCTGAATACCGGCGACAAAGCGCTCAAATCCGAAAACAGGCTGCTGACCACTATCGCCTATCAGCTGAATGGCAAAGCCACGTACGCCATCGAAGGCAGCATTTTTATGGCCGGTGCGACGATGCAATGGATAGTCGAAGGCCTGAAACTGCTGCGCCACGCCGGTGAAAGTGAAGCCATGGTCAAAGATGTGCCGCTCGATCACGGCGTGTTTCTGGTGCCGTCTTTTACCGGTCTGGGTGCACCGTATTGGGACCCGAATGCACGCGGCGCCATATTGGGCCTGACGCGGGATTCCGGTATCAGCTCCATCGTCGCCGCAGCGCTGCAATCGGTGGGTTATCAAACCAAAGACTTACAAAAAGCGATGGAACGTGACGGCATCCGGCCCAATGTGTTGCGGGTCGACGGCGGCATGGTGAAAAACAACTGGGTGCTGAGTTTCCTCGCCGACATTTTGGGCGCAGTAGTAGAGCGGCCACAAATCACCGAAACGACCGCGCTTGGCGTGGCTTATCTGGCTGGTTTGCAAGCCGGCATCTATCAGTCGACCGCACAACTGGCCAGCATGTGGCATTGTGAACGACGTTTCCAGCCGTCAATTTGCGCCGAGCAGCGCAATCATTTGTACCATCAGTGGCTACATGCCGTGGCTAAAGTGCGGCTTTAAGCCGCACTGCTGATTTTTCCTGAACTAATCCGAGCAGTTAAACCGATCTGACGCCTTGCAGCCAACGTACTGACTGTTTATTATGGTATTTATCTTATAAATAAGAAAAGTGATGATGAACAACAATCCCAGCGCAGAACTTTATGACCTGCTGGTCATCGGTGGTGGTATTAACGGCTGCGGCATTGCTGCAGATGCAGCCAGCCGGGGCCTCAAAGTGCTGCTGTGCGAACAGCAAGACCTGGCCGCCGCGACGTCCTCGAACAGCAGCAAACTAATCCATGGTGGCCTGCGTTATCTGGAACACTATGAGTTTCGTCTGGTGCGTGAAGCGCTGGCCGAGCGTGAAGTACTGTTAAAAGTGGCGCCGCATATCATCTGGCCACTGCGCTTTCGCTTGCCACACCAACCGCACTTAAGACCGGCGCTGCTGATCCGGCTTGGTTTGTTTTTATACGACCATCTGGCACGCCGCGTCACTTTGCCGGCCTCAACCGGCATCCGCTTTGGTGCAACGGACCCGCTGGTCAGCACTATCCAGCGTGGGTTTGAATACTCTGATGCCTGGGTCGATGATTCCCGTCTGGTGGTGCTGAACGCAATGGCTGCCCGGCAACATGGCGCGACAATACTGACCCGCAGCCGTTGTCAGTCGGTCAGCCGCCACGGCAAGCTGTGGCAGGTAGAATTGTCCGAGCAGTGCAGTGAGCAGTGCAGCGGGCAGCTGCGCCAGTATCAGGCGCGTGCTGTAGTCAATGCTGCCGGCCCCTGGGTTGCCAGTCTATTTGAACAGACCATCCCGGGCCCGACGCCGCAAAAAATCCGTCTGGTTAAGGGCAGCCATATCGTGGTGCCAAAACTGCACAACGACCCACAGGCTTATATCCTGCAAAACGTCGACCAGCGCATTGTCTTTGTCATTCCGTATGAAGATGACTTCAGCCTGATTGGCACCACAGACGTGGACTATCAGGGCGATCCGGCAAAGGTTGCCATCAGCGATGCCGAAACGGATTATCTGCTGCAGATCAGCAACAGTTATTTCCGCCGCCAGCTCACCCGGCAGGATATCCGCCATAGTTATGCCGGCGTGCGGCCTCTGCTGGATGATGAAGCGGACAGCGCGCAGGCCGTGACCCGCGACTACAAGCTGGAATGGGATGCGCCGGTGGACGCGGCGCCATTACTGTCGGTCTTTGGCGGCAAAATCACCACCTATCGTAAATTGGCACAGGCGGCGGTGGACAAACTGACCAGCGTCTTTCCACACATCGGCCCCTGCGTCACGGCACAACAACCGTTACCGGGCGGCGATTTTGCCAATCAGGCCCAGTTGCTGCGCGAACTCACCCAAAGCCACAGTTATGTGCCGGCCGCAGTACTGCAGCGTTACGCCCGCAGTTATGGCACTCTGAGCCATCAGCTGCTGATCGGCTGTCACAGCCTGGCGGATTTAGGCGAAGATTTTGGTCATGGTTTGTATCAGGCCGAGGTCAGTTATCTGCTCAACCATGAATGGGCGCAAACTGCGGCTGATATTCTGTGGCGGCGCAGCAAACTCGGGCTGCGGCTGGATCAGGCGCAACAACAGCGCTTGGCGGAGTTTATCGAAAGACGGCGCCAACAAGGCAAAGTGGCCTGACTATTTCGGGCTAAAGCTATCAGGCCAACGCGGGCCAGACGAAACGGTGTTTTAATCGCTAATCGCTGCGTCGGCCTGACAGCTGCCAGACTTTTCCACAGGACTGGCTACAATGCCGGCGCGGCGCTGCTCGCGGGCCAACCAACCAAAACCAGCCAGAGTGGCATCGGTAATATCAAAAGTCTGCACACGAAAACCAGACCGCTGTAAGGCTTCGCGGTAACACAAATTCAGCCGGGGATTGCCCGCCAACACCACATCACAATCGGCGCTGGCACAAGGTTCATTCAGCCGCCAGCCGCACACATCGGCGCCAACCAGCAAACCAGACAGATAAGCACTGGCCTGAGCCGGGCTCAGTCCGCTGAATAACTGGCCAGTTCGCACGGTAAACAGCTGATGCAGCCAATGCTGACCGGCCGTGCCCTGCATCTGCTGACAGCCGCGGATAAAGCTGTCGTTACAAAACTCATCAGCGTTTTCTGCCTGTTGCAGCAACACACTGTGCTCTGTCAGCAACGCATAAAGTTCACCGGTCATACTGGTGCGAAAATGCCTGATCTCACCGTCTTCCAGCCAGACCCATTTGGTGTGTGTGCCAGGCAAACACACCAGCCGCCGGCCATTGTTGAGTTCTGGTACCAGTTGCAACAGGCCAAGCAGCTGCACTTCTTCGCCCCGCATCACATCGTCACCGCCTTCCGGCAACGCACAACGTAAGCCGGTCGAGAGCCACAACGCCATATCCGGGCATTGACCTTGCACCAACGCGGGTAACAGAGCTTGCGGCACACAGGGCGTAGGCAGATAACGGGTTTGGTACCAGCCTAAAGACGAAGTGATGTGGCCCGCCATATAAACCTGCAACGTCGGGTCCTGGCGCAACCAGTCGCCAACCGCCGTTAATAAAGTCTGGCGGAATTGTCCGCGCGCGGCAGCAACACCGGGGCCGCTGGCGCTCGCCAGCACCTGCGGCAACACAGCGCCGGGCTGGCATAAAAAGGCTTTTAACTGGCTGGCGCCCCAGTCGATGGCAATGAAAGCTGGTTCAGTCACTGAGACTAATCCCGCCGTCGATTTGGATCGCTTGCCCGGTGATCATCACGCTTTGCTCCGACGCCAGAAATAACGCCAGATTGGCGACATCTTCCGGCTGGATAAACCGTTTCAGCGCGCTGTCTTCAAGCCAGCGTTGTTGTTGTTCAGGCGTGAACCAGCTATTGAGCTGCCGCTCAGTGCGGACCCAGCCCGGCAACACCGCATTGACCCGCACACCATGGGCACCGGCTTCGCGTGCCAAGGCCTTGGTCAGGCCGATTAAACCAGCTTTGGCCGTCACATACCCAGCCATATCCACCTTGCCGGTGACCGCGACTACCGAGCTGAAATTAATGACCGAGGCAGAGGCCTGCTGCTGTAAAAACGGCAAAGCCACTTGCGTGGCAAAAAATGCTGCATCCAGATTCACCGCATGGCATTGCCGCCAGTTCGCCGGCGTGACCTGCGCGGTTGGCATGCGCTGATCATTGGCGACATTATTAACCAGCACATCGAGCCGGCCAAAACGCTGCGCCGCCGTTTCAATCGCTTGCTGTAATGCCTGCACATCGGTGACGTCAACGGCCGCAAAGCTCGCGCGCTCAGCCGGCAACTCAGCAATTAGCGCAGCGCCGGCTTCAGCATTTAAATCAATAAAGGCAATGCGGCAGCCTTGTTGCACAAAAGTGCGGACCATAGTCGCGCCAATGCCGGTCGCGCCGCCGGTGATAAATACGGCTTTATCACGTAAACAAGAATACAGAGCTGTCATGCTAATGTGTTCAATCTGAAATTCAGCCAATCGGGAAGTCGCACGCGGCACAGGCCAGAACAGCAAAAGCCAGGATTGCAGCGGCTACCAGAAACAATGCAAAAAGTTATATCACAGTCTGGTGTATTTTAATATGATATATCCCACATAGCCGGACGGACCATACCGATGAAAAACGAACCTATTCAAAACCTGACCCATCAACTGACACACGACCTGGGTCTGGCCATCGTTCAGGGTGTTTATCCGGTCGGCAGCGGCATGCCGTCGGAAGCTGAACTCTGCATCCGGCACAATGTCAGCCGCAGCGCGACACGCGAAGCAGTGAAAATGTTATCCGCCAAAGGCTTACTGACGTCCAGGCCAAAACAGGGCATCCGCGTGTTGCCAGAAAGCAACTGGAACATGTTTGATACCGACGTGCTGCGCTGGATCTTAAGCAGTAAACCTTCGTTGTCGTTGCTGCTCGAATTTACGCAGGTCCGCGTCGTACTGGAACCTCAGGCCGCTGCGCTGGCCGCTACTTCGGCCTCCGACGCGCAAATCCGCGACATCGAAAAAGCCTTAAAACGTATGGCCGACGCCGACGAGGGTCTGGATGACCCGCTGGATGCCGACATCGCCTTTCACAGTGCCGTGCTGGCCGCCAGCAATAACAGATTTCTGCTGCAATTAACCGAATTTATCAGCACAGCGCTGCGGGTCAGTATCCGCTACACCAACCGGATCAAAGGCGTGCCCGGTGCCGACGTGCAAAAACACGGCGACATTCTGCGCGCTATTCAGGCGCGTGACCCGAAACAAGCGCGCCATACCGTCGAAGTGTTGCTGGAAGAAGCTATCCAGCTGATTGAATCCAAACTCGAATAAACTTCACCACGCCGCATTAAATCAGCCCGCCACAGCGGGCTTTTTTATTGGCTGGCAACCGCGCGGCGGTTTAGCCGCCTTGCTGTTCCAGCACAAAAATCAGCGACGACTGCGGATGCAAAATCGGCATTTGCATGCCAAACCGCATCAGGGCATCACCACTGAAAATTTCTCCGGGCACCACTTGCAGCACCGATGGCGAATATTCTTTCAGCTGAGACGGCCATGCCAGCGTCAGACGATAATGTGCCTGCGGATTCAGGCCGGCAAACCGCAGCCGCGGCGGCATAGTACGGGCAGTCTCTTTCACCGAGTTATAGGCAAAAATCGCCCGCGACTGGTCCGGTGCGACGAAGCCAAAGTTGATGCTGTCACCGTCTGAATCCAGCCGCTGCAACAAGGCACTGCGTAAAAAGCTGCGCTCGGCTTTGTAAAACGCGATGGCCTGGCTCAGCGTTTGCGCTTCGGCCTCAGTCAGTTCCCGCGGGTCCATTTCAATACCAAAATGACCAAACAGTGCCACAGCACAGCGCATTTCAATGCTGACGCGCCGGCCGGTAATATGGCAGTCGCGTGGGCCGACATGAGCACCCATTACATCGTTTGGCAGAAAAAACGAGCAGCCACGCTGAATGTTCAGCCGGTCCAGCGCGTCGTTGGAATCTGACGTCCAAATCCGGTCGGTATGCGCCAGAATGCCATAATCGGCGCGGCCGCCACCGGAGCAGCAGCTCTCAATTTCCAGACCCGGATGCGCTGCTTTAAGCCTTGAGATCAGCTGATACACCGCCTGCACCTGGCGATGCACCGCCGGCTTGCCGTCCGCACCACCCGGATGATTCAGGTCGCGGTTCATATCCCATTTGATGTAGCGGATCTGCGGGTGCTGCAGCAGCAGGCTGTGGATTTGCTGATACAGATAAGCGCTGACTTCCGGCCGGCTTACATCCAGCACCAGCTGATTACGAAAGCGCATCTGCGGATTATTGGCAGTGCCAAGCACCCAATCCGGATGCTGGCGATATAAAGCGCTGTCCGGATTGACCATTTCCGGTTCAAACCAGATACCAAATTCCATCCCCAATGCATTCACATGGGCGATCAGCGGGCCCAGCCCGTCCGGATACACCGCCGGGTCGACCTGCCAGTCGCCTAAACCGGCAAAATCGCCGCGCCGCCCCATAAACCAACCATCGTCGAGCACAAATCGCTCAACACCCAGCGTCGCGACGCGGCTCGCCAGCTGCATCAGCGTGTCGGTGTCATGATTAAAATAAATGCCTTCCCAGGTGTTGTAGTGCACAGGCCGTGCTTTTTGCTGCTGTGCCGGGCTTAATAGCCGGCTGCGGACAAACTGATGAAACTGCTGCGACAACTGGCTAAATCCCGAGGCTGCATAACTAAAATACAACTGCGGGCTTTGGTAACTGTCGCCGGCGCTAAGCACCACTTCGCCCGGCAGCAACAATTCACCAAACTGCACATAACTGCGGCCTTCCGACGTCAGCTCTGCGCGCAGACTGTGGTTGCCGCTCCAGCCCAGATGAAAGCCATAGACTTCACCACTTTGTTCTGTCGTGGTCGCACTGTGCACCAGCAAAGCCGGATAAGTGTCATGCGAGGTTTTGCCTTTGCGGTTTTGCCGGACAAAACTGCCCAGCGCCAGCGACTGACGCCGGCGCTGAAATTCATTCGACCAACGGCCTTCAAAGCTGGTCAGTTCCTGCAGATGATCTGGTAATAACAAGGTGCCGGCCGCGCACCACTGCAGCGCTCTGGGTGTATTACCAAGGTTTTGTACGGCCGTTTGCAGGCTCAGTACATGGCTGTGCGGGTCCAGCGTCAGCAGGTGCGTCAGCTGCAGCTGACGTTTTTCATCAACACTGACCAGACGCACTTGCTGCTGCGCATCCGCTGTTTGAGTTTGTTCGACCTCAACCAGCGTCGGGCCAAACGCCCAGCCATCGCTGCTGTCGGATAACTCCAGCCCCGGCGCACCGGTAAAGCCTTCCGCTGATAATGGCGTCAGACCAATAGCCGATTCGTCGACCACGGAGTTTTTCGCTTCCTGACGCGTGCGCAGTAATGCCAGCATCTGCGGGGTCGTCGTACTGCTTAAGCAGCTGCCAAAATAAAGCAACGCCGGTGTGCGACCACGGCAGTCGAGGATTAAAGTCACACGGGAGCTGTCCAGACGAACAAATGAGGGTAGAGCCGGCATAACAATTCCTTCAGGGCAAAAAGAAAGCAAAGATAGCGTACATTAAACTATAGAATCGCCAACAAATACTATATATCATACAAAACAATTTTATCGCCCGCTGCAACGCAGGTCGGTCATGCTGGTCTGGCCATGGCCGCCACGCTGCCACAGGGCACCGCACAGCAACTATCTGGCAGGAGCATATGATGTTAGGAATCTGTTATTACCCGGAACATTGGCCGGAATCCATCTGGGCGCAGGATGCGGCAGAAATGTATGGCCTTGGCATTCGTTATGTGCGGATCGCCGAATTCGCCTGGTCCCGGCTGGAACCAAGCCCGGGTCAGTACCGCTTTGACTGGCTGGACCGCGCCATCAGCACTTTGGCCGACGCCGGTTTAAAAGTGGTGATGTGTACACCAACCGCCACGCCGCCGAAATGGTTAATTGATTTGTATCCGTCGATCCTGCCGGTCGATGTCAAAACCGGCCACAGCCGCGGTTTTGGTTCCCGCCGCCATTATGATTTCTCCAGCCCGGATTATTTCCGCGAAGCGATGCGCATCTCCACTGTGCTGGCTGAACGTTATGGCGCGCATCCGGCGGTCGTTGGCTGGCAAACCGACAACGAGCTGGCCTGCCATGACACCACTCACAGTGGTTCCGACGCCGCATTAACAGCGTTTCGCGCCTGGTGTCAGCAGCACTATGCCGATATCGACACACTAAACAGTGCCTGGGGCAATGTGTTCTGGTCGATGGAATACCGTCATTTCGGGGAAATCGAACTACCGATTTTGGCCGTCACCGAAACCAACCCGGCGCATCAGCTGGCGTATCGCCGCTTCAGTTCTGATCAGGTGGTACGCTTTCACGACGAGATGGTGCGGATCATTCGCGCCCATGCGCCGGGCCGTTTTGTCACGCACAACTTCATTCCGATGGTCGACACCCAGACCGACAACTATGCACTGGCGAAGCCGCTTGATTTTGCCAGCTTCGACAACTACCCGCTTGGCCGCTCGGATTTGTTTTTTGCCAAACGCGGCGCGGCGATGTTTAAACCTTATATGCGCACCGGTCATCCGGATTTTTCCAGCTATTACTTTGACCAGACGCGTGGCCTGACCGGCAAACACTTCTGGATCATGGAACAACAACCAGGCCCGGTGAACTGGGCCAAACATAATCCACGGCCAGAGCCCGGCATGGTGCGGTTGTGGTCCTGGGTGTCTTTTGCCCACGGCGCCGATGTGGTCAGTTACTTCCGCTGGCGTCAGGCACCTTTTGCCCAGGAACAAATGCACGCTGGTTTAAAACGTATCGACAATTCCAAAGCCGCGGCCTGGCCGGAAATTGAGCAGCTGGTGCGTGAACTGGCGCTGTGCCCGGACTTGCTGCAGCAGCAGGTCAAAGCCAGCGTGGCAATGGTCAGTACCACCGAAAATCAGTGGGTCTGTGAAATCGAGCGTCAGGGCGATAGTTTTAATCAGCAGGAAGTTGAATTTGCCTGGTATTCGGCGCTGCGCCAGCTTGGCGTGGATGTCGATTTTGTCTCGCCGGAGCAGGATTTAACCGGCTACAAACTGGTGCTGGTGCCTTGTATGCCGGTGGTACGGCCTGAGTTTGTCCAGCGTTGCCAGGACAGCGGTGCCTGGCTGGTATTTGGCCCGCGCACCGGCAGCAAAACCACCGAGTTCCAGCTGGTGCCACAATTAGCGCCGGGTTTGTTACAGACACTGATCCCGGTCAAAGTGCTGTCAGTGGAAACCATCCGGCCCGATTGCGCCGAGCCGCTGTATATCGGCCAAAAACAATATCAGAGCCAGTGCTGGCGCGAAGAGCTGGAGGTGCCGCCATCTTGCCAGGTGCTGGCGCATTATCACGATGGCTTGCCGGCCGTCGCGCAGCATCAACGCGCCGTCTATGTCGCCACTGTCAGCTGTGACGACTTCCTCAAAGCCTTGTTTGCTGATGTGCTGAAGCAAGCCGGCGTCGAGACTGTGGTGCTACCCCATGATGTGCGTCTGGCACGCCGGGGCGGCTTAACCTTCCTGTTTAATTACAGCGCCAAGCCCAGCAAAGTGGCGGCACCAGCCAATGCGCAATGGCTGCTCGGCAGTGCCACACTGGACGGCTACGGCGTCGCGATATACCGCTGACACTGCAGTTTACCCAACAAAACCGGCGCCTATGCGCCGGTTTTTTTTCGCGGGTTCGCGTTTAAAAGTGGGCAATCATGCCAACAAAAGCACCTTTAAACTCAAGGTCGGTATATAAGCTGTTTAAATTGTCGAATGCCATGTTCACGACCCGATAACCGAAGGTCACCTGCAGATCTACCCGCATCAGTTTGTGTAGATCGTAACTGAAGCCCAGTTGATAATCCGCCAGTCGATGGTCACTGAGCAATGAAACATCCGCTTGAGCAAATAGATTTAACTGCGTGAGCGGCAAGCCAATGTTCGTGGCAACAAACAACATCGGATTGATGTCGTCCGTTTTTATTGTCCCACTGGAAATCGCATTATTTCCCGTGTCTGGACAAGGACTGTCAGGCGAAGGGTTAGGGTCATTACAAGTATCATCAGAACTTTTTGTAGTCCCGGCGACCGTCACATTCCCATTCAAATCTCTGGCGCTGAGGCCCAACTCCAAGGAAAAGTCTTTGCTATCAAACAATGCATAATACAAGGTGTAATCGATATAACTGACGTGAAAGCTGGTTTCCACTGCAGCCGCAACAGGAAAGGTTTTGTCACTGAAGCCAAACTGTTGCGTCAACGTGGTTTGACCTGAAGTATCCAGTTGGGTAGTGGAAATACGCAGATGAGGCAGCGCAGAAACAGGGTGTTTAACGTCAATAAAGTAGTTGATTTGCTGTTGTTTTTTTAAATTAAAATCAACGCGCGTATGTTCTGCTCCCAACACGCCACTTGCTTCACTCCGCCAGATTTGGCCGCCAAGATATAAACCAACATCATCTCTGGAAGTTGGTGCATAAGTAAATTGTGCCGATGTGGGTGCGCTAAAAGTCAAAAATGCAGCAAGCGTTGCTGCAAAAACCGTTTTTATCATGTGTGACTGTCCCTGTGTATTAGTGGTCAGGCTCCGCCTGTTATCTGTTCATCTACGCGGTCTTACTTTCAGAGTTTGCTCAGTAAGCCAACGCCTCTAATCCTTTGTGGGCCACTAAGTTCAGCAGCTTCAATGACGCGCCCTTCGGGCTTTTGCCACCTTGCTCCCAGGCCCGAACCGTCGATGGGCTGGTATTTAAATAGGCCGCAAACACCGCCTGGCTGACCCGGGCCTTTTCACGGATCGCTTTGATAGCGGCGGCATCATAGTGCTCGACTTCGGGCAGGCACAAAGCATCAAATTCGCGCATAGTTCTTACGTCCATCACACCCGCTTTTGCAAGCCCCTGTGCGGTCTGATGAACTGCATCTAAGATACTGTTACTCATCACATTTCACCTCAATAAACTCACCCGCATCTAGCGCCACTTTTAACTGCGCAGACGTGTAATTCAGTATTTGTTTTGCCAACGCCTTTAAAGCTTTTAGCTCTTTAGGACTGATATTGTCTTGTTGGTTTTTCGCAAAACCGAAGATAAAAAAAGCTTTATCACCGAGCTTAAACGCCAGCAAGGTCCGCGCACCGCCACTTTTTCCCTGACCATGCAGTGCCACACGCTTTTTCATCACATGGCCACCTAAATCGGCATCAATCAACCCGCTAGCCATTTCCTGCACCGCCAAGGCTAAGTCTCTGTCAGTTAAATCCTCTTTGTCGGCCCATTTACTGAACCACTTTGATTTGTAGACGTGCATGGCGCTCTCGTTTTATGGCGAAACTATACCACCCAGTAGCATAGATTGCATCTTTGTGTTCGTCGCACCTTGCTGATCAACCTCGCTTCCCTTTTGCTTTGGAATGCGGCCAGACTGGCTTGTGCCTTATCCTGTTTAACCGGGTTTCAATCCGATGGTGTCCGAGCGAGTACCGATTGCATTGCCAAAAGCATAAGTTTGGCCCCACCGTCGTATCATCATTCGCTATCAATTTGGGCTGGCCACAAACCGCACGCACACATCGTACTGATAACTGCCATGCTATTTGCTTACGCAAAGAAATACACAAACAATCTACGCACCAATAACATTTAGGCAGTGTAGGCAGGATACAAAATTTTTTGTGCGACGTCGCCGTACCGGTGATTTCTGTGCATAAGCAGACGCCCGCAGCATGAACCAGCTAACAGCTGTTTTCAGCATAAAAAAAGCCGGCCTAAGCCGGCTAACGGAGCCATCCGCCTACGACGATGCAGGCAGTTCCAGGGTTTTGCCGGCCCAGCGGTGTTGCTTGCCGAAGATAAATCTGTTGCTCAGCAGGGCCACCGCCACACAGCTGAACAACGTCACTGCCATCAGGTGGATGTAATGCACAGTGCTGTAAAATGGTGAGAATTCAAAGGTCAGGCTGCCGTAGAACAACACGCCAAAAATCACGGCGATAATGGCCGCCCGCGCATCCACATCTTTAAACAGCAGACCAACGATAAAAATCGACAGAATTGGCATGCTCAGCAGGCCGTTGAGCTGCTGCAGTAAATTGATAATGCTGTCGGCCTGCTGATACACCGGTACTAAAATCAGCGTCAGCGCGCTTAATAACAGCGTCACCCAAGCACTCAGTTTCACCACATCTGGTTTGTCGCTGACATAAGCTTCGTGGATGTCACAGACATACAGTGCAGTCGCTGAATTCAGCAGGCTGTTGTAGGTCGACAACACCGCAGCAGCCATCGCTGCTGCGAATAAACCAATCAGCACTGGTGGTAACAGGTCGCCGACCAGGCGGCCATAAGCGCTGTCGCCGATATCGCCATAGAGTTTGTAAGACACAATCCCCGGTAACACCACAATGGCCGGCACAATCAAAAAGCGGATGATGGCAGCGGCATACACGCCTTTTTGCGCTTCCTGCACTGTAGGCGCGGCCATCGCGCGTTGGGTAATGGTTTGATTGGTGCCCCAATAATACATCTGGATAAAAATCATCCCGGTCAGCAAGGTTGGCCATGGCACCGGCGAATTCTCATCGCCGATCAACGTCAGCCGCTCGGCCGGAATCCCGCTGAAGTCAAAATTGATGGCATACAGCGCCAGGAAGGTAATGAGTAACGCCATGCCCAGCACTAACACACCGTTGTAAGTGTCCGACACGGCCACCGCGCGCAGGCCGCCGAAAAAGGCATAAGCCGCGCCGACTAAGGCAAACACCGCCGCAATTTGAATGAGCGGAATATCCACTTTAAACATCGTTTGCATCAGCAGCGAACCGGAGTAAATCACCGCCGGCATATAAATCAGCGCGTTCCCGAGGAAAAACAAACCGCCAATCACCGCGCGGATATGTTTGTTGTGATAACGCCGTTCCAGCAACTCTGTGGTGGTGGTACAGCCATAGCGGTAGTACACCGGAATAAACACTTTAGCTAGGATGATCAGGCCGATAATGGCGGAGAATTCCCACACCGCCAGCAACGCCATCTGGTTGCCGTTCATGCCGACCAGCTGGTCAGTACTTAAGTTGGTCAGCGTGATAGAACCCGCGACAAACACCCAGCTGAGGCCACTGCCGGCCAGAAAATACTCACGGTTCTGCGAGCCGCTGCGGTCTGATTTGCCGCGGCATTTCAGGTAGGTCAACAACCCTATCAGTGCAGACACCAACACAAAGACCGCAGTCTGCAACACACTATCTGACATAACATCTCTCCGGGAAAACTCGCAAAAAATACCGGCCAGCAGGCGCGGTATCACATAAATCCACTATCGCGGTCGATTTCGATTTTTAGCTGCTGAATTCGCTGGAAACCAGGTTGGCCAAGCGCAGCTTTTTGGTTGTGACGCTGGATCAGCCGGTTCAGTTGAAGCAACGAATTAAGCAGACTCTGCGCCAGTTGCAGACTGCCGCTTTGCTGCAGCGTTTTTAACGTGGTGGCATCGAGGCTATGCAGCTGGTCTTCATCAATGGTCATCAGGCCACGGATGCGTTGCAATTCGCCTTGTTCCGGCTGTAATTGCAGTTCAATGGGCCTCAGTAACTTCAGCGCCTGTAATTGCTGCAAACATAGATAAGTGCGCCGTTCCTGTTCATACAGCTCCTGCGCACTGTGCATCAGCCGCTGCGCGCCGGTGCTGGCCGTGCCGTCCTGCGCGAATAATGGCGTTGCTGTTGGTTGCAATACCTGTGGATCGGCAGCAAACACAAACTGCCGTTGGCCATCCTGCAACAGGCAATAACAGGGGTAGGACTGCAGCACCAAAGGCCGGTACACCGCATGCCAGCCCTGCGCATCTGCCAGCAAATTCTGCCCCGGTACAAAGCTGCACAGCGCAGACAGCATCAGCGTGCCATCCTCGCTGTTGCGGCTGAGCAGTACCGGGAAATCACAGACCATACTGCTGACATCAGCGACGGTCAGCGGCAATAAATGCGCGCGCGCGGCGTAAACAAAGCCCGCGTCCGGCACTACACCCAGTTGTTGCGCGGCCAGTTGTGGCGGGGTGAGAAAACGGCTCATGACAGACTCCCTTGTGGCATGCGCCCCGGTGTCATATGCCCTGGAGCCATACTCTCTTGCGCCAGCCAGCGCTGCAGGTATTCCCGGTTTGAAGGCAGGCTTTGCTGCAATTGCTGCGTCAGCTGCTGATTACGCCGCAGAATTTGCTCCGCCTGCGCCTGTTGCCGGTACAGATGCGCCTGGCGGGAAAAGTCTGGCTTAAAGCCCATGCCATACATCACATACTGATAACTGGCGGCCGGAAACAGCTCCAGCGGGCCCTGGAAATCACTGACTGCCGGGCCACGATAACGCCAGACTGCCAAATCTTCCTGCAACGACTCCGGCCAGGTGTCCTGATCCAAATGCGCCTGCCAATAAGGTTCCGGACGTTTGGTCAGCATGTAATGCAGCTTGAGGAAATCAATAATGCGCTGCCAGCGATAACGCATCTGCGTATTAAAACGTTTGGCAACGACCGGCATCAGGCTTTGATCTGCCGGCAGATTTTCGGCGACATAACGGGCCGACACTTCGACCAGCATAATGGCGGTGGCTTCCAGCGGCTCGACAAAACCGGCCGACAAACCAATGGCGACACAATTGCCTTGCCAGAAACGTTCGCGATAGCCGGTCTGATATTTGATTAAACGCGGTTCTAAATCTGCCGCTGCCGCGCCGACATAACGCCGTAAATTGGCGGCCGCTTCGTCATCACTTAAAAACTGACTGGCATAGACATGGCCAGTGCCGCGCCGGTGCGACAAGCCAATATCCCAAATCCAGCCGGCATTTTGTGCCGTGGCAATGGTGTGGCTGGCAACCGGTGCGTCGGGTCTGTCGTATGGCACCTGCAGCGCCAGTGCCCTGTTGTTAAACAGCTGATGTTCCACCGACATAAACGGTACTTGCAGCGTTTTACCCAGCAGCAAAGACGCCATGCCGGTACAGTCGATATACAAATCTGCGGTGACAGGCGTGGCAGCGTCATTGAGTTTTAAACCGGCGATCTGCGCATCGTCGGTCAGCAGCACTTGCTCGACGGTGGCAACACGGTGCAACACACCTAGTTTAGTTTTGGCATGTTGTTTTAACACGTCGGCGAACGCGCCGGCGTCGAGGTGATAAGCATAATTCAGCGGGCCCTGATACTCGCCTTCGCTGACCGGGCGCGGCGCTTTGCCGGCTTCGCATAATTCATGCTGCATATTGGACTGGCGGGCATAGTCGCGGATATCTGCCAGATAAGGCGCCACATCAAGCCGGCCATAACCCAACGGCACAGTAAAAGGATGGTAATAAAAATCGCCGGTGCCTTCGCACCAGTTCACAAACTTGCCACCTTGTTTAAAAGCGGCATGGCAGCTGCGGAAAAAGTCCTTCTCGGACAAACCGATTTGCTGCAGGGTGTTTTTCATCGTCGGCCAGGTGCCTTCACCGACACCAATGGTCGGAATATCGGCCGATTCAATCAATGTGATTGATAACGCCGGGCCATCTGGTTGCTGATGGTAAGAGGCAATGAGTGCGGCCGCCAGCCAACCGGCGGTGCCGCCCCCCACCACCACAATATTGGTGATAGCTTGTGTCATAAGGAACCCGATTTAAACGCGAGTACAGCAGTATTGCGCGATCCTGACCACGAGCCAACAGTGAAATTACTGCAGCCCGCAATCAAAAAAAGGCTGGGTCAAAAGACCCAGCCACAGGAACGGGACTTAGAATGCCCCTCGCACACCTACCGCATAGCGGGAGCCGTTATCCTCAACAGAGTAAATCTGGTTTTTGAAGCGACCGGTCTGCACCAGTTCTTCTTCGGTGATGTTGATCCCTTCGAAGAACACCGTCAGATACTCGTTCACATCGTAGCTGGCGCTGATATCCCACTGACCAAAACGCTCAGTGTTAATCGGTTCGCCGTTAAAGCCGTTGTCGAGCTGACGCAGGAAGGCTTCACGGTTGTTAAACGCGATACGGGCCTGATAGTCACCCTGTTCGTAGAACAGAATAAAGTTCTGCGAATCACCTAAACCTTCCAGTGCAAAACTCTGCGTGGTGTCAGCACCAACGTTCAGGTTGCTGTCGACCACAGTGGCGTTGACCGTGACACCAAAGCCATTGTCAAACATGTGCGTCAGCGCAGCTTCATAACCGGTGATGCGGGCTGACTCACCATTTTGTGGCCGGCTGACGGTATACACTTCGCTCGAGCCGTTCAGTTCTGCCGTCGTCGGCACCACACTGCTGCTACACAGTGGTGAGCTGACGCAGTTGTAAGATGGGCCTGTCCGCGCGGTCATGTTGTAAGTTTCCTGACCGGTCAGCGTCACGATAAAGTCTTCAACTTCTTTGTTGAACACGGTGAAGCTGAACATGTTGGCATCCTGGTAATACCATTCGTAAGCCAGGTCCCAGTTTTCAGCACGGAACGGTTTCAGTGCCGGGTTGCCGCCGTTGGCCGTCAGGTTTTGCCGGCGCGGTTCGTTGAATGTGGTCGCTGGTGACATCTGGCCCATAGTCGGACGGGTCAGTGAATCGTAAGAGGCAAAACGCACAATCATGTCGTCCTGCACTTCCAGCTTGATATTCAGGCTTGGCAGCAGGTTGGCATATTTAGTGCCCTGATTGATGTTCGTTGCAGGGCCTAACACGTTTTGGAACAAGGTCGCATCAGCGGTCGGTACTATGTCGACGACAAAGCTTTGCACAGCCGCGACATCCACTGAAGTTTCGGCATAACGCGCGCCAAGGTTCACCGTCAGCGGCATATCACCGAGGTCATACGCCAGCGTGAAGTCCATATACAGACTGGTCACGTCTTCGTTGATGGTGTAACGGTTATTCTGCAGCGTGGTGGTGATTGGATGGCCGCTATCCGCCAGATATTTCACCACGGCATCGCCGTCATAGGTGTAGAACGTATTGATCAGACCCGGGAAGAAGTTCTTCGCGGTGAATGGCTGGAATTTGATGGTATCGACCGGCGCAGGTAACGCATAGCCGCAGTAGAAGCACTGACCGCCATAAATCTGGAAGCTGGATTTTTCCCGCTCCTGACGATAGGCACCGAAGTTGGCTTTCTGGAACACGCCTTTTTCAGCCACGTATTCAAAATCAGCTTTTACTTCTGTGACTTCGTCTTCATCTGAGAACTGATTGCCTTTTTCGTTGTAGTGCATCCGTGCCAGGCTGGCTGCTGGTAGCGTGCTGCCGCCAAAACCATTGTGTTTTACTGTTGGCACAGAACCGGTACCGTCGAAGGCATAGCTGTTAATCATCCCAACCACGTTAAAACGGTCGCGGCCGGCGCGGTCGTTTTCAGCGTTTGACGTTGAGGCGTCAAAATTTGCTTTCAGTTGGTCGTTGATTTTCCACTCGACATTCAGACCAAAGGCATTGGTGCTGATATCCCGTGAGTTGCGGGTATGTGACACAAAATCTGTCGCCGGGTCGCCGCTGCCCTGATGCAAGCCCACATCTTGCGAGAAGGTCAATAAAGTGCCGGTCGTTGGGTCGATAGTCGCACTGCCGACTCGGTCCGGTTCAAACCAGGACGCCAAATCTGTCACCGTTGAATCCACTTCAAAACGGGACACCAAACCATCCATTGTCACAGTGACATCTTCTGACGGCGCATATTGCAGCACCAGACTGGCGTTGTCGCGGGTCCGTTCCTGCTGGTCAATAATCTGGTCCCAGTTGCGCGGGATATAAGCATTGGTAAACAACACGCCATCGCGTTTGTTGGAAATAGTCTGACCGCCGCGCCAGCCGGCGGTGGCGATTTGGTTGATCTGCACATCACGTTTCTGATGGCTAATCGCTAATAAAGCACCAAATTTGTCGTCCCAGTTACGGGTCACTAACAAAGATGCTGCTGGTGAGGTTTTTTCAGACAGGCTTTCGTACATGCCTTTGACAGAGCCGGCCACGCGGAAATCGTCATAATCAAACGGCCGTGCCGTTTTCACGTTAATAGTACCGCCGATGCCACCTTCCTGCAGGCGGGCGCTGTTACTTTTGAAGACGTCAGCGCCGGTGATTTGATCGGCCGCCAGAATGTCGAAGTTAAATTCACGGCCATTGCTGTCGGTCGCGATCTGACGGTTATTGACTAACACTGTGTTGAACTGTGGACCAAAACCACGGATCGTCACCGCCTGGCCTTCACCACCACTGCGGTCAATCGACACGCCGGTGATGCGTTGCAGCGATTCCGCCACGTTCAAATCCGGAAACTTACCTAAGTCTTCTGCCGCAATACCGTCTGACACCAGACTGGATTCTTTTTTGTCCTGCATCGACGCTTTCAGACTGCTGCGGATGCCGCGGACTTCAATTACTTCGACTTCAGTTTGCTGAGCTTTGGCAGCGTCTGCCGCGGTAGTTTGTGCCGCTACCGAATAGGTGCTGAGCACACCGGCTACGGCGAGGCAAACCGCCGAATGTTTAAACGCGAATGGATTCGCTCTGGTCATCTTCGAACTCCCCTGTCTTTGTGTTGTGTTTTTAAAGAAAACTTCTTATTAGAATATTTATCATATAAATACTGCAAAGTTACGCTGACTGCAACTTTTTTATCTGATTAATCATTCGAATTTGCGCCGTTTTGGCGGGCAAAACGGTAAATAATCTGCTGCCGGTAGATTTGCCCCGGCAGCAGCAATGTTGCTGGAAAATCCGGCTGGTTCGGTGCGTCTGGCCAATACTGCGCTTCCAGACAAATGCCCTGGCGCGGCAAAAAAGGCGCGCCTAAACCGTCGCCGCTATAAATCTGCAGGCCGGGTAAATCGCTGAGCACAGTCAGGCTCAGTTGCTGATCTGGCGATGTCAGCGTGGCAAGGGTTTGCAGCTGCTGTTCGCCGTGCGGCACAACAAAACAATGGTCCAGCGCGCCATGCTGGCGAAACAATTCCTGCAACAGCTGGCCTGTCGCCAGCTGCGGGTATTGTTCGGCACAAGACAACAAACGCCCGGTCGGAATGCCGCTACTGTCTTTCTCCAATACCTGTAACAGCGGCGATTGCAGAGAGTGCTGATCAATCTGCTGTGCTTGTGAGTCCAGATTGAAATAACAGTGGTTGGTCAGGTTCAGCACTGTGGGCGCGTCGGTTGTCGCTTCAAACTGCATCTGCAGTTCAGTGGCAGTGACGCGAAACTGACAGCGAAACTCGCGATTGCCCGGAAAACCACCTTCACCTGCAGCAGCACGGCAACTCAAGGTCAGCTGGTCTGTCTGCTGCGCTTCGAGCTGCCACTGTCGGTGGTTCAGGCCAGCCTCTCCGCCATGCAGGCAATGCGGGCCGTCATTGGCGGTCAGCCTGATCTGTTGTTGACCAAGCGGAAAGCCGGCGTTGTCGATGCGGTTAGCATATGGTCCGACGGTACTGCCGAGATAATAAGGGTCTGATGCATAAGCAGCTTCGCTGTCATAGCCCAACGTCAGTTCCTGGCCGTCCAAGCGGATAGAGCAAACCGTGGCGCCGATAGCGCTGATGTTGACCACCAATCCTGCTGCTGTGCTGATCTCAAACAAAAACGTCTCCGGGCATGCTTGTGTCGTGTCAATTCGTTATATAGTATTTATACGATAATTAAGTGACTGACAAGGATTTTATGATGACCAGAACTCAATTGGTCATGGCAAACTGGAAACAACAGGGCAGTGAAACGGCGTTAAAGCACTGGTTAAGCGAGGTCAGCGTGCCTGATCTGGCCAAGCTCAGCCGGGTGTTGTGTGCGCCGCTGCCATATCTGGCGACGCTAAGGCAGCAACGTGCCGCATTACAAAGCCCGGTGCTGGCAGGTGCGCAGGTGGTGTCGGCCTGGAGCGGCGGCGCTTATACCGGTGAAGTGTCTGCGGCGATGCTCGCTGAATTCGGTGTGGCTTATACACTGGTTGGCCATTCCGAGCGCCGGCAGTGGCTACAGGAAACAGCCGACTCGCGACGCGCCCAACTGGCAGCGTTATGGCAACAAGGCATCACGCCGGTGCTTTGTGTCGGCGAAACCGCCGCACAGCACCAGCAAGGCCAGACTTTTGCAGTGCTGCGGCAACAACTGGCAGAAGTACTGGACCCTCAGCCCGCGCCCGGGCCTTTAGTACTGGCTTATGAACCGGTGTTTGCGATTGGTTCTGGCCAACCGTTGTCGGCACCAGACGCACAACAGGTACATCAACAGCTGCGCCAGTTGCTGCAGCGCTGGTACAGCGCGGCAGACTGTCAGCAAATTCACATCTTGTACGGCGGCAGTGTCAACAGCAACAACGCCGGGGACTACCTGCGCTATCCCGACATTGACGGTGTGTTAGTCGGCAGTGGCAGCCTGAAAGCAGACAGCTTTAACGCCTTGTGCCGCGCCATTGCCAGCGTCACAGCGGGGAAAACCGCAATCTCTGCCTGAACATCCCGCGACATTAAAAAAGCATGCAGTGATTGATGCCAGGCACGATGTTTTCTCCGCCAAAACAAAAAAAGCCCGGCGATAGCCGGGCTGTCTTTTTGTCATTTCTGACCGCATAAATCATCAGAACGGAATATCGTCATCAAAATCGATTGGCGGTTCCATCGGGCCGCGTTGCTGGCCAAAACCGCCTTGTTGTGGCTGGTTAAAACCTTGCTGTGGCTGATTGTAGGCCGGTTGAGCCGGTGCCTGATTGTAGGCTGGCGCTGCCGGTGCTGGCTGGTTAAAGCCTTGTTGTGCAGCTGGAGCCCGATTGTAATTCTGCTGTGCAGCAGGCGCGGCTTGCGGTGCGCGGTTCTGTGGCGCCTGATAGGCCTGTGCCGGTGCGGCCATGCCACCCATCGCGGCACCACCCATTGCAGCACCGGCGCCTGGTGCGCCACCCATTTGGGCGCCCTGACCTTCACCACGGCCGTCTAACATCTGCAGTTCGTTGGCGATGATTTCAGTGGTGTAACGTTCGACACCTTGCTGATCCTGCCATTTACGTGTGCGCAGACGACCTTCGATATAAACTTTGCTGCCTTTACGCAGGTATTCACCGGCGATCTCGGCCAGACGCTGATAGATCACCACACGGTGCCATTCAGTCTGTTCTTTTTTCTCATTGGTCTGTTTGTCAGTCCAGGATTCTGAAGTTGCAATGGTGATATTGGCCACAGCACCGCCGGTTGGCATGTAACGAACTTCAGGATCTGCACCTAAGTTACCGATCAAAATGACTTTATTAATTCCACGCGCCATGCGCATTCTCCTGATTAACTGTGACGACTCAGCAAAGCTTCAACCTGTTGCGGGTCAAAACCGGCGGAGCTGACTTTTAAATAACAGCGTTGTTCGTTGACGACAACTGTCGCTTCCAGCACGCCATCAAGGCTGCTGAGCTGGCGGACCAGCGTTTTGGCTGCAGCGTCATCGACGCCGGAAACCTTATAAGACAAGCGTTGGGCCCGCTGCGGGACTTGCATGCGCGTGGCCAGAAAAAGCCATATTAAACCAATTCCGCCGGCAAGGGCAAACAGGCTGGCGGCACCAAACTGGCCGGAAATACTGCCACCCAACACCCCGCCTAAAAAGGCACCAAAAAACTGCAGACTGGCATAAATGCCCATCGCGGTGCCTTTCTGGCCAGCCGGTGCAATACGTGACACCAGCGCCGGCATACTGGCTTCTAAATAGTTAAATCCGGTAAAAAACACCAGCAGCGCTATGGCTATAGGCCAGAGTCCGCCATTCATCATTAACAATAAACTTACAATCAGCAAGCCGATAGCGAATAAAAAATAGCCTTTTTCCTGCTGGCGGCGCATCGACAACACCATCAGCGGCACCATCAGCACAAAAGCGGTGACAAACACCGGCAGATACACCTGCCAGTGCTGCGGCGCGGCTAAGCCATCAGCCAGCAATTGCGCCGGGATCACGACAAAAATCGCCGTCAGCAACAAATGCAGCATCAGCACACCCAGATTTAATAACCGCAGCTGCGGGTGACAAAACAATTGCCAGATAAAACCAGGCCGGGCTAAGGCTTCACTGTCGACGGCCTGTTGTTGTGTTCTCGGCACCAGCGTCAGCACTATGACAATGCCAATCAACGCCAGCGCGGCAGTGAACCAAAAAATTGCACTTAAGCCGCCAAAGGCGGCCAGTGCCGGGCCGGCGATCATCGATACGGCGAAAGATAAACCGATGGTTGCGCCGATCACAGCCATCACTTTGGGGCGTTGCTCTTCGCGGGTCACATCCGCCGCTAAGGCAAGCACGGCGCCGGAAATCGCGCCCATGCCCTGCAAAATGCGGCCTATGGTCACGCCGTACACCGATTCTGCCAGTGCCGCGACCACAGAGCCTACGGCAAATAAAGTCAGGCCCAGCAGCATCACCGGCATGCGACCGATGCGGTCTGACAACCAGCCCATCGGAATTTGTAAAACGGCCTGCGTCAGGCCATAAGCACCAATGGCAAGCCCAATCCAAAGCGGGGAAAAACCAACTAAGTCTTTGCCGTAGATGGCAAAAACCGGGATCAGCATAAACAGGCCCAGCATACGGAACGCAAAAACCAGCGCCAGCGAAATCGCGGCCCGCCGTTCCAGTGCGGTTAAATGTTGCATATCTGATGGATCTCAAGTCGATTCAGGCAGTACCCGCAGCAGAAAAAGGCGGGCAGCAAAAGAGTGGCGGATTGTACCACAGGCCTTTAATAGTCGGCAGCTATCCCGGCGAATTCGATCCGATCGCGGCCATTTTGCTTGGCACGATACAGCGCCTGATCTGCGAGTCGCAGCGTGCGGGCAAAGTCATAATCCGGGCCAAATACACTCACTCCAATGCTGATAGTCAGCTGATAATCTTCCGGCATCGACGCCGGCCATTGCAGCTGACGGACGCCTTCCAATAAACGTTCAGCAGTGCGCTGGGCCATGTCACGATTGGCTGCCGGTAAAAAAATCAGAAATTCTTCGCCGCCAAAGCGCGCCAATACATCACTCTGCCGCAGCATGGTTTTGATGGCTTTAGCAGTTTGTACCAGCACCAGATCACCGCCATCATGACCAAACTGGTCGTTGACGCGCTTAAAGTGGTCCAGATCTATCATCAGTAATGCCGCCGGCTGCTGATTGCGTTGCAGGTAATTCAGACAACCTGCCACCGCCTCATTCAGGCCTCGCCGGTTTAGCTGCCCGGTCAGCGGGTCCAGCACCGCTTCAGCCCGCAGCCGTTGTTGTGTTTCTTCCAGATAACCGGTGATCACAAACAGGCCGTAAGCAGCCATAATGCCGGGCCACAGCACCTGCGACACCAGATAACCAGACAAGATCCAGTCCTGCTGCACCTCCACCGTCACAGTGCGCAACACACAGACCGCAAACCAGCACAACATCACGATAGCAAAACCCTGGTCCGACACTGTGCGGCCTGCTTTGCGAAACCAGAACAACCAGGCGATTGGCAGCGTGACCAGCGCAGTCACCAAGGTCATAAAATGCATAGAAGTTTGTTGCTGCCCGTGCAGGTTGAACCAGGTATAGCCCGCCGCCTGTAGTGGGACCATCACGGCCAGCAGCCACCAGGGCACAGCGCGTTGGCAGCGCTTAAATGCAAAGGCCAGTAATAACCAAAAGTTAAGCGCCGCAGCGATGCTGGAGATCAACAGCAACACCGGTTGCACCGGCCACAAATAAAACAACCAGCTGACGGCGTCACAGGCGATGGAGATTTGAAACAGACGCAGGCTTGGCACATCCGGTTTTGGCGGATGCACCCGGGTGCTGGCAATCAGGATCACCAGTGCCAGCTGCATCATGGCTAAAGTGTAAATTTGTTCGGTGGTCATACTGCCTGCAGAAAACGCGTTAACAATTCACCTTAGGCTTTGCCTGCAACAATTGCAAACCGATTCGACCACTGGCAGCAAGCTATGACTGTGGGCATGCAGCTGCAGACTTTGTTACAAATCCGGCGCCTGTGTCACGTTGTACAGATAATGGCCGCTGCTTATTTTGTCGCTGATTTCATGACAATTTTCCGGAGAATTTATGTTCAGACGCTGCTTATTCAGTACCCTGTTGCTGTGGCAAACCGCAGCTGTTGCGACAGCGCCGTTGCAAGAGAGGCCGCTGACCGATCATGCCAGAGCCGTGCTACAAGCCGACCAGGCGGCAGCCAAGCGCGGTCAGCTCAGCCAGATTGCGGTGCTGGCTACCGCGCACTTAAGCGCATTACCGGCTGATTTTGACCGGCAACGGCTCGCGCCTTTATTACAAAAATTACAAGCCTTTGCGCCAGACAAAATCGCCATTGAGAGTTTGGCCGGGCCGCAATGTGATTTGCTGCGCGACTATGTCTTTTTGTATCCGGATAGCGCCGAACAATATTGCTACGACCCGTCCGGCGCCCGCAAAGCGCTGAATTTAACCGGGCCACAGGCCAGCGCTGAGCTGGAGAAAATTTTGGCGACCTCACACGCACAGCGCCCGGCCGCCGAGCGCCGTCGTTTATCTGCGCTGATGATGGCTGCCGGTGACCCGGTGTCCGCACTGGTGCAATGGTTGCGGCTGCCGCCTTCAGAACAAAAAGCCGCCGATGGCCTGACGCCGGACCTGGTGCAGGCGCTGGAAAAACGCCGGTTGTCCAACAATGAAAATATCAGCATTGGTGCAGCGCTCGCTGTCAAACTCGGCCACGAGCGCGTCTATCCGGTCGACGACCATACCGGCGACCGCGCTATCGGTGTGATGGATGAAAAAGTCTTCGGCGCTGAGATGACAAAAATCTGGAACAACGCTGCCGCCACCCAACGTAAAAACGGCTTTGAACAACGCCTGCAGCGCATCAGCAGTGACCCGGCGGCGAGTTTGCTCGACTGGTACCGCGAATTAAACGCGCCGCTGGAAAGCCAGCTGGCAGTAGCCGGCGATTTTGGCGCAGCGGCGGGCGATAAGCAAAGCGGCCAGTCTGGCCGCAAATATCTGGCGTACTGGGAAACCCGCAACATGCGGATGGTGGCGAATATCCGCGAAATCACCGGCGCCCACAGCAAAGTGCTGGCGATTGTTGGCTCCGCGCACAAATCCTATTACGAACGTTATCTCAGCGTCAGCAGCGACGTTGCGCTGGTCGATATGTCGCGCCTGTTACAATAACTGCCATCTGGCTCAGGCCGGTTTTTCACCGGCCTGAGACTTGCGAAAACATCTGTATTTATATACAGTTCCTGCTTATCCTTCTGCAGCATTGATCCGGGCAGCATCCTCAGCCATATAGCTCCCGCCCGATCCCAAGGCCATAAACAGAGACTGTGATGAATAAAATCGATATCCGCGGCGCCCGTACTCACAACCTGAAGAATATTTCGCTGGAAATTCCACGCGACAAACTGATTGTGATCACTGGTTTGTCCGGCTCCGGCAAATCCTCTTTGGCCTTTGATACGCTGTATGCCGAGGGCCAGCGTCGTTATGTCGAGTCCTTGTCGGCCTACGCCCGCCAGTTCCTCAGTTTGATGGAAAAGCCGGACGTCGACCATATCGAAGGCCTGTCGCCGGCCATTTCGATTGAACAAAAATCCACGTCCCATAACCCGCGTTCCACCGTCGGTACAATTACCGAAATTTACGACTATCTGCGGCTATTATTCGCCCGCGTTGGCGAGCCACGTTGCCCGACGCACAATTTGCCGCTGGCCGCGCAAACCATCAGCGAAATGGTCGACAAAGTCGTGTCCTTCCCGGAAGGCAGTAAATTAATGGTGCTGGCGCCTGTGGTGCAGGACCGTAAAGGTGAACACGTCAAAACACTGGAAAACCTGGCGGCCCAAGGGTATATCCGCGCCCGTATTAACGGCGAAGTCTGCGATTTATCTGATCCGCCAAAGCTCGATTTACACAAAAAACACACCATCGAAGTGGTGATTGACCGGATCAAAGTGCGCGACGACATCAAACAGCGGCTGGCCGAAAGCTTTGAAACCGCGCTGGAATTATCCGGCGGCATCGCCAAAGTCGCGTCGATGGACGACCCGGCGGCTGAAGAGTTAATTTTCTCCGCTAATTTCGCCTGCCCAACCTGCGGTTATTCAATGGCTGAACTGGAGCCGAGGTTATTTTCCTTTAACAACCCGGCCGGCGCCTGTACTGCTTGTGACGGCCTTGGCGTCAAACAATATTTCGACGCCACTAAAGTGATTGTCGATGCCAGCTTAAGCCTGGCCGGCGGCGCGATTCGCGGCTGGGATAAACGCAATTTCTATTATTTCCAGATGCTGAAATCGCTGGCTGAGCATTATGGTTTTGATGTCGACGCGCCGTTTCAAAGCCTGAAGCCTGAGCAACAACAAGCGATTTTAAACGGCAGCGGGCGCAAAGAGATTGAATTTAAATACTTAAATGACCGTGGCGACATCGTGCTGCGCAAACATCCGTTTGAAGGCATTTTGCCGAATATGGAGCGGCGTTATCACGAAACCGAATCCAACGCCGTGCGCGAAGAACTGGCGAAATATCTCGCCACCACCACTTGCCCGGTTTGTGACGGTTCGCGCCTGCGCGAAGAAGCGCGCCATGTGTTTATTGGCAAAACCAATTTACCGAAAATCGTCGAGTTGTCGATTGGCGACTGCCATCAGTTTTTCACTGAGCTGACGCTGAGCGGGCAAAAAGCCAAAATCGCCGAAAAAGTACTGAAAGAAATTCAGGACCGGCTGATGTTTTTGGTCAATGTGGGCCTGAATTATCTGAATCTGTCGCGCAGTGCCGAAACTTTGTCCGGCGGCGAAGCGCAGCGGATTCGCCTGGCCAGTCAAATCGGCGCCGGTTTGGTCGGCGTCATGTATGTGCTGGACGAACCGTCAATTGGTTTGCATCAGCGTGATAACGACCGGCTGCTCGGCACCCTGACGCATCTGCGGGATTTGGGCAATACCGTGATTGTGGTCGAACACGACGAAGACGCGGTGCGCCTCGCCGACCATATCATCGACATAGGCCCGGGCGCCGGCGTGCATGGCGGCAATATTGTCGCACAGGGTACGCTGGCCGATATCGAAGCGGCAGCAGATTCACTGACCGGTCAGTATCTGTCCGGCACCCGTAAAATCGCGGTGCCAGAGACGCGACACAAAGGTAAAAAAGGCAAAGAACTCAAGGTATTGGGCGCGACCGGCAATAACCTGAAAAACGTCGATTTAAGCATTCCTTTTGGCGTGCTGACCTGTATCACCGGCGTGTCCGGCTCCGGCAAATCGACGCTGATTAACGACACACTATTCCGCGTCGCGCACAAAGTGCTGAATAAAGGCGAGGGCGACGACCCGGCGCCGCATCGTGCTATTGAAGGCCTCGAGCATTTTGATAAATGCGTCGACATCGACCAGAGCCCGATTGGCCGCACGCCACGCTCGAATCCGGCCACTTACACTGGTATTTTCACTGCTGTGCGGGATTTATTCGCCGGTACCCAGGAAGCGCGTTCCCGCGGTTATCAGGTCGGCCGTTTCAGCTTTAACGTCAAAGGCGGGCGCTGCGAAGCCTGTCAGGGCGACGGCGTATTAAAGGTAGAAATGCATTTCCTGCCGGACGTCTACGTGCCTTGTGATGTCTGTAAAGGCAAACGCTACAACCGCGAAACACTGGAAGTGAAATACAAAGGCAAAAACATCCACGAAGTACTGGAAATGACGGTGGAAGATGCGCGGGCTTTCTTCGACAGCATCCCGGCGATCTCACGCAAATTACAAACCCTGATGGACGTCGGCCTGACCTATATCACGCTTGGTCAATCGGCCACCACGCTGTCTGGCGGCGAAGCGCAGCGCGTGAAGCTGGCGCGGGAACTGAGTAAACGCGACACCGGCAAAACGCTGTATATCCTCGACGAACCGACCACAGGCCTGCACTTCTACGATATTCAGCAGCTGCTGAACGTGCTGCACACGCTGCGCGACGCCGGCAATACCGTGGTGGTGATTGAACACAACTTAGATGTGATTAAAACCGCCGACTGGATCGTCGACTTAGGCCCGGAAGGCGGCAGCGGCGGCGGTGAGATCCTCATCGCCGGCACACCGGAACAAGTGGCTGCTTGTGACAAGTCTTATACCGGGCAGTATTTAAAGCCGTTGTTGGCGAGAGGGTAAGTTCAAAAAGTCGGGGAGCCGACTAACCGGGCAGTCATCAGCGTGAGGTTCAAGCCAGCTGATGACTGGTCGGCCGTTGTTCCGATGGTTAATGCAAAACCGACACGACCTGCAGCTGCAGGTTCGTCTGTTGTGTAAAGTACTCAGCCGCACGGCTTGCTAAAAATGCAACAATCTGTTTGCAAATGACAGCGCTAGACAATAGCATGTTTTTTCACCAATCAGACAGCGTGCAGGGGCAGCGGATGCGACAGTGGTCAAAGGCAGGATTTATCTTCATCATCGTCACTCAGCTCATCAGTTGTGGTGGCGGCGAGTCTACCGATCCCCCAAATGATGTGCGTCCACCTGCAGTTGCCGAGCTCCGGTTTCTGGTCAGCTTCAGTCAGTCGCCACTCCCGGCAGACAGCGTGACTACGCTGGTGTTGACCCCAGTCGATGGCCGTGGCCAACTCTGGCCAGTGGCTGTGCCTGCCCCACGTATCAGTTCACAATGCGCCGGGCAAAATCTGGCCACGCTGGGAGGAGCGCCGATAGCCGACGGTCCGCAGTGGCTACAGAGTTATTCAGCGACTGGTTGTCAGGGCAGTGACCGGCTGACCTTGTTCTACACCGATCAGGGCCAACAGGTGCAGCAACAAATCACGCTGCCACTACAGCCGCCGCAACTGAGTAAACTGGCGCAGCTCGGCAAAATATTGTTTTTCAGTGCTGATCTTGCCGCAAACGGCCAGACTTGTGCCGACTGTCATCACCCGGCCTTTGGCTACAGCCCTGCGGATTCAGCGTCGACCCAGCCTGGAGGAATGAACCGGGCTCTGCCTGGATTTCGCCGCAGCCCCGCGCTTGGTTATCAGGCGTTCACCCCTGCTTTTTCCTGGTCTGCACTGGCGCTACCGCTTGCCAGCAGTTCAGCACGCGGCACCCCCATTGGCGGCCAATTCGCCGATGGCAGAGCCGCAGATCTGACCACACAGGTTGCCGGACCTCTATTTTCAAAGCACGAAATGGCCAACGCTGATGCCGCACAGTTGATGCAGCGTATTTTGCAGCAGCCCATCGGAGCGGCATTCCTGCAGCAATTTCCCCCGCCCACAGATGCGACTGTGTTGGTGCAACAAGTCAGTCAGGCTATCGCTGCATTTGAACAACAAGACTCTTCATTCCGGTTATTCAACAGTAAGTTTGATGCGGTGGCACAAGGACAAGCACAATTCAGCGCTGCTGAAAGCCGAGGTATGGCTTTGTTCCGCGACCCGCAACGCGGCAACTGCACGGCCTGCCACAGCTCTGCGGCCACTCAACCGGGCCAGCCGGAGCTTTTCACCAACCATAGTTATGTCCGCCATGCGGTACCACGGAACTGGCAAATTCCCTACAACGAAGACGCTAAAACTGACAGCGCTTTAGCCGCTGCAGGTCAAAGCGGCTGGGCCTATCAGGGCGACAGTACAGAGTACCGCTTTTATGATCTCGGTATCTGTGGTCCGATGCGTAAAACGGCCGCCATGGCTGAACATTGCGGCGCCTTTAGGGTGCCGGGCCTGCGTAATGTGGCCATTCGCCAGGCATATTTTCACAATGGCGTTTACCGGCAACTGAATCAGGTATTGGACTTTTACCGCTGGCGCGATGTACAACCGGCACGAATTTACCGGACCGCAGCGAATCAACCCGATGTGCCGTACCATGATTCGCCGGCACTCTGGCGACAACCACTGCAGCATGCGCCATTCAGCCCGCAAGCCAATGGCAGTGCCAGGCTCAGTGATAATGACATCGCTGATTTGATTCAATTTCTTTGCACCCTCACCGACGGCTTTGATCCGTCGAACCTCGCGGGCTATCGCCTGCCGGCACAGTGTCGCTGAGGTGCGATCAGACCTGGCCAGCCGTGCAGGAGCAACAGCTCCGGCTGGCCCGCTTCTGCTCGTCAAAAGACAGAACCGTTGCCGCATTAGTTGCAGGTCTGCGCAAACAATGAAATATTGATAGCTCCGCTTCAGGCGCCGCGTGGGTTTGGCTTCGGCGCGTCATTTTATAAGGAAAGTTATATGGCACATCAATGGCGTTTTTTCCGCTCCGGCGGTTTTGATCAGGTCCGGCTGGACAAAATCGAAGACTGGCAACAACTGGCGACACTCGACCCAAAACTGTGGGCCGCGCTGAGTTGTCCGGTTAAAGGGCTGGAGCTGGACCCGCGCATGATGGCTTATTTGGACGACGACCATGATGGCCGGGTGCGGATTGATGAAGTCAAAGCGGCGGTGGCCTGGGCGCTGTCGGTGCTGCAACGGCCAGAAGTGCTGTTAACCGGTACTGAGCTGCCATTAAGCGCCATTTGCAATCAAAGTGAAGCCGGGCAAAAACTGCTGGCCTCGGCCAAACGGATTCTACAAAACCTGGGCAAACCCGATGCAACCGCGTTATCCACGGCCGACACCGCTGATCTAGCGCTGATTTTTCCAGCCGACCAGCTCAATGGCGACGGCGTGATCACAGTCGAGCTGGCAAACACCGACGCGCTGAAACAACTGATCAATACCTTGCTGGAGCTGGGCATACAGACGCCTGACCGCAGCGGTGCGCCGGGCATCAACCGCGAACAACTGGACCAGTTTGTCGCTGCCGGTCAGGAATTCTGCCAATGGCAGCAACAAGGCGAGGCCGTCAGCAAAGTGCTGGGTGAGGCAACCGATGAAGCCTGGCAGCTGCACAGCAGCCTGCACGCCAAAGTGACCGACTATTTTATCCGCTGCCAGCTGGCCGCTTATGACGCCAATGCTACTGCAGCGCTGAACGGCAGTGCCGAAGATTACGCCGCGCTGTCGCGCCAGCTGCTGAACGCCAACAACAGCGCGGACAGCCATTTACCACTTGCCACAGTGAACAGCAGCGGCATGTTACCGCTGACGCAGGGCGTGCATCCGCAATGGGCCGATGCGCTGGCTTGTCTGGCGTCACTGGCCGGTAATCTGTGGGGCAATGTCGAGGCGATCAGCAGCGCCGACTGGAAGTTGCTGACCGACACGTTACAACCTTATGCCGACTGGAAAGCGGCGCAGCCGGCGACAGTCGTGGCGACCCTCGCGCCAGAACTGCTGAGTGCCTGCCTGCATAGCGACACAGTTGCGGCCGCCATCAGTTTAATCGACGCCGATTTAGCGCAGCAGGCCGAAGCCGAGTCGGTGCTGGACGTCGATAAGCTGGTGCGTTATCAGCTCAGTCTGCGCGATTTACTGCGTAACTTCGTCAGTTTTGAAAGCTTCTACAGCTTAGAAAAACCGGCGATTTTTCAAAATGGCCGCTTGTATATCGATGGCCGCAGCTGCGACTTATGCCTGAACGTCAATGACGCCGGCAAACACGCCAAACTGGCAGCATTAAGCGGCATGTATCTGTTGTATCTGGATTGTGTGCGCAGCAACGGCGAGAAAAAATCCGTCGTCGCGGCCATGACGGCCGGTGATGCCGGTAATCTGATGGTCGGCCGCAACGGCGTGTTTTATGACCGTGCCGGTGTCGACTGGGATGCGACAGTGACCCAAATCGTCAGCAACCCGATCAGTATCCGCGAAGCGTTTTTTACACCATACCAGCGCATTGGCCGGATGATTTCCGAACAAATTCAGAAATTTGCCGCCGCCAAAGATAAAGAAATCGAAGCTCAAAGCGCTGCAGGTGTTGGCGATGCAGCGAAAACCGCTGCCGCGCCCGCACCGGCCAAACCAGCCGCACCTTTTGATGTGGCCAAATTTGCCGGTATTTTTGCTGCAATCGGTTTGGCCATCGGCGCCATCGGTACTGCACTGGCGGCAGTAGTCACCAGCTTCCTCGGTCTGGTCTGGTGGCAAATGCCGCTGGCACTGTTGGGGGTGGTGCTGTTTATCTCCGGTCCGTCGATGCTGATGGCCTGGTTTAAACTGCGGGCACGTAATCTGGCACCACTGCTCGATGCCAACGGCTGGGCGGTCAATACCAATGCTAAACTCAGCATTGCCTTTGGCACCCGCTTAACTGCGTTGGCCAGTTTGCCCAGTGGTTCCAGCCGGTCGCTGACCGACCCCTTTGAGCACAAAAGCAGCGCCGGTTTGTGGCTGATTTTAGTGGTGGTCGTAGTGGCAGTTTGGGTGTTCTGGCGCCAGGGTTTATTGGCGGCCTGGTTGTAAATAAGGACTCAGCGCGGCGTGAAGATACGCCGCGCTTGTGCTTTAAAGGCTCAACTGGTGAGTTTTGTCACTTGCTACAGTAAGCTCATTATTACTAACTAAAATATATCAGGTGCAGCATTCTCCAACCTTTCAGCGAGCTGCTGCTGCAACATCAAAACATACTGTACACTGATGTGATGCGAATCGCGATACATCAGTACGCCGTTGTAGTTGGTATAGCAATACTGACTGTCACAAAAAAGATCCATGACATCAATATATCGAAAACTATGGATTTTCTCTTTTACTTTTTCTGCAGCATTTAAACTTCCATATACTTTTTCAACCGGAACCAAGCACAATTTCGGATTGCTTTTATTCTCAGCAACACATAAGGGCACATCATGACCGAATGCGGGATTATCACGAATCCCAAGTACTGGGATACCAAACTCCGCTATTCTCTGCCATTTTTCCACATATGGATCTGGAATAAATTCAATTCGCTCTGGTTCTGGGCCAATACGGCTATAGTTAGAAATTACCAAATCTGGCCGCAATTGTTCCAGCGCCTCCACTACTTTGATATTCCATTGATGACACGCAGCTTCTTCGCCAGGTAATGCTCCAAACATACAGCCGCTTTTTGTCATTGTTACAAGTTTTATATTTCGCTGCAGGGATATTAAATGTAGAGCAGGCAACCATTGCGTTGCATGAGACCCTCCTACCAACGCAACTGTCTTAATTCCTTTTTTATCTCCAAATTCACAAACAATAACCTCAATCTTTACACTATCTTGATGACAGCCATTATTGTACGACTTAGGGAGAATATGCCTAGATGCAAGTAGGCTTGATAATTCGACATCATTCATATTAACACTGAATTCTGGGGCAGAATCTAAGATATCAATTTTCGAGCCATTATGTATATGAGCAATAAACTGACCTATTTGATGATCTAGCCCCCTAACTACAACAATAGCTAGCATCAAAGAAAACACCGGCATTACAAATGACTTGGCCATAGTTGAATAGGTAAATTCGCGGCCCTTTGACTTTTCAATGTACCTTGCACTTATTTTAGCCAATACGATTGCAGTCAAAATGATAGCTACACCTTCTACCAATGGCACTACAGTATTTCCTGAAGCAGATTTATAAAATGTTAAAATCGGCCAGTGCCACAGATAAATACCGAATGAAATATTGCCAATATAAGTTAACAGCTTATTTGATAGCATGCGGTTAACAAAACCAGCCTGCTGGGAAAAACCAGAGTAAATAAGTAATGCTGCACTGAGCACCGGCAACAATGCTACAAGCCCCGGGAAATGCACCGTTGAAGGTACAACAATACCCGTAAGAAATAATCCTGCAAGACCTAAAATCGCAGCTAATTGTTCAAATCGAACTCGAATGAAAGGCCTTAACAGTGATAAAAGTGCACCGACCAGAAATTCCCAGCCTCTGGCCGCAGTATGAAAATAAGCACTGGTTGGGTTATGTGCAGTAGCTATCGCAGAATAACTGAGTGACGCCGTCATAAAACAAAACATTATGACAATCAGTACCCGCAGTTGCATTTCCTTATTTGTTATAAAATAAGCTGGAATAAAAAAAATTGCCGGCAGCAGCAGATAAAATTGCATCTGTACTGATAGAGCCCAGAATTGTTGGAATGGGCTTGGTGGTATATCTGCAGAAAGATAGCTTGTAGCAGTGTTTATGAGTTCAAAATTCTGAACATGTAGAGCACTGTAAAATAACCCAGTAAAATAGTCTCGCCAAAAAATTGGAGAAGAAAAAACAAAAACAAAAATGGCAGTAATGCATAACACAAAATATGCAGTTGGTGCGATCCGGCAAAAAATTTTCCACCAGAAATTCAACGGCCTTATGGTTCTTTCAGTAGATAGTTCCTTCCACAGCATAGAAGTCATCAGAAAACCTGACACTACAAAAAAGACATCTACTCCACCGGATACTTTATTAAGCCAAATATGGTATACGCAAATTAAGATAGCGCCGATAGCTCTGATACCCTGAATATCGTTTCTGTAGCTTTGGCTCATGTCCCCAATTTCCCTGTATCAATTTTCATGGCAAATCTCCATAGCAAGCCAACAGCCTAACCTAAATGCATACCAATGTCAGTACTACGGGTTTATCCCTCTGAATTGATACAAAAAATACAATAGTAAATAATGTGGTGCTGTTTATCTCCGGTCCGTCGGTGCTGATGGCCTGGTTTAAACTGCGGGCACGTAATCTGGCACCACTGCTCGATGCCAACGGCTGGGCGGTCAATACCAATGCTAAACTCAGCATTGCCTTTGGCACCCGCTTAACTGCGTTGGCCAGTTTGCCCAGTGGTTCCAGCCGGTCGCTGACCGACCCCTTTGAGCACAAAAGCAGCGCCGGTTTGTGGCTGATTTTAGTGGTGGTCGTAGTGGCAGTTTGGGTGTTCTGGCGCCAGGGTTTATTGGCGGCCTGGTTGTAAATAAGGACTCAGCGCGGCGTGAAGATACGCCGCGCTTGTGCTTTAAAGGCTTCGCCGATGCGGATCTGCTGCTGGTTACTCAGTTTTAACAGCTGGCTGTCGAGGCTGGTGACATGGTTGGGATTCACCAAAAAAGATTTATGCACCTGGATAAAACCAGCCGCCGCCGTTTGCTCCATCACCGCTTTTAACGTGCTGCTGGCCAGCGTCATTTGCTGGCCTTGCCAGACTTTGACGTAATTGCCATATCCTTCAAAACAACAAATTGACGCCAGATCAAAGCGGCGTAATTCGCGGTCGACTTTCAGCACAATGTGTTCATGTCCCACAGCAATTGCCGGTGTGGCCACAGGCGCTGGCAGCCCGGCGCGCCGCCGCACTTTGTCCAGTGCCGATGCCAGCCGCTCGCCACTGACCGGCTTTAGCAGATAATCGGTCACATCCAGTGCAAAACCATCCAGAGCAAATTCGGCATAAGCTGTCACCAGCACCACCTGCGGCGGCTTTGCCAGCAACTGCAGCATCTGCAGACCGGTGAGCACCGGCAGCTGAATATCGAGCAAAATCAAATCGATGGGTTGCTGCGCCAGCATTGCCATCGCCTCGGCGGCGCTGTAGCAATGACCGGCGACCACCATATCAGCATGTGCCGCCAGATGATGCTGCAGCACCTGATGCGCCAGCGGCTCGTCATCGACTATCAACAGTTTAAAAGCAGTGGTCATGGCGACTCCGGCCACAGTGGCAGTTGGAGTTCGGCGTGCCAGCAACCAGTCCCGTCCGGGCCACTTTTTAGCGCAAAATCAGTGCCGTACAGCAGCTGCAGGCGGCGACGCAGATTGTCTAAGCCCATGCCTGTATCTGCAGTGTTTGCGGTCTGCTGCGGTAATGTATTGCGGCAGATAAACACCAGCCTCTTTTGGCTGACTGTAGCTGACAACCAAATTTGACTGGAAGCGCTGCTAGTCTCCACGCCATGTTTATAGGCGTTTTCGACCTGCATGATCAATAACAGTGGTGGCAGTTGCCAGCTACCCGTCTCTGTCGGGAACTCCACAGTCACTGTGGTTTTATTGCTGACGCGCAGTTGCTGCAGGTCGAGGTAATGCTGCAGATAATCTAGTTCACCGGCTAGGGCCACACGCTCCTGCTGGCCCTGATACACCACATACCGCAGCAAATCCGCCAGCTTTAACACCAGCTGAGGCGCGGCGTCTGACTTGAGCAAGCACAAGGCATACAGATTATTTAAGGTGTTAAACAGAAAATGCGGATTGATTTGTTGTTGCAGCAATTGCAGTTCGGTGCGGACCTGTTGATGACGCAGCTGCGCCAGCGCGCTGTCCTGCTGCTGGCGCTCAAAGGCCAGAATGATCGGCGTGGAAAGCAGCCACTGCAGCAACATAAAATTAAAATTGTACCAGTCAAACGGGTTCTGACTGCCGCCCGGCACGGCTGGCACGGCAACGCCCTGATTCATCGGTAACTGCAATAACAACCAGCTCAGCGGCGCATAGCTCAGTAATATCAATACTAAACTCAGCAGCACAAATGTCAGCAGGCCCTGCTGCGCCAGCACGCGGCGAATTAAATAATACCGCGTCAGCCAATAACAGCCGAACATCGCCGCTGCCAGCACGGCAAATTGCCACAAATACCGCAGCCACAGTACCGGCTCTGCTGCGATGCGCGACCAGTTAACATGCACCGGGATTGGCTGCTCAGCAAAGCCAGGCGGGTGCGAGGTTAATAAACAGGCCCAGGCCAGCGTCCAAAGCGCAAGTAACGCCAGCAGCACCGCATCCAGTGACCAGAGCCGCGACCAGCCGGTCAAAGGCCCACTGCGTTGCCGGCGTTGCCAGGCCAGCTGGCACCAATATAACAACGACAAACTGCTCACCAGCAGCCAGTCGGTGCTGCTGAACTGATACGCTGTCGCGTCACTTTGGCGCCAATACCACCAGCCTGCCGGGTACAACACAAAAGCGCCCAACCACAGCAGAGCAAGCAGTACGCTGCGTTGTGCCGCGGGTGTAGATTGCAGACGCAGGCTTAACCAACCCTGCGCCAACAACAACGGCAAATACAACAGCGCTGAGTGCCAGAGGGATGACCAGAGCGGTGTGATTGGGCTGGTGGCCACTGCATCGGTCGGCCACATCTGCGGCGACAGCAGTGCCCACAGCCAAGACAGCAGCACTGGGAACAAAGCCGGCAGGTGGTCGGTTTTTATCAGATCAGCAAATTTCATCAGTGCAGACAGTCCAAGGGGCATGACCTTATGCTGCCTGCCATCAGCGCGCTTGTCATCTGTCGGCTGACAAAAACCGTTTTTGGCCTGACGAACCCTGTGTATGCAGTTTTCACAGCTTGGTCATCGCCACTGGCGGTTTGGTCATTGCCGGCTTGAGCCACTGGCACTGTGGTTTTAGCCTCAGGTCTATTGACCACAGCAAGAAGCATCACGATGTTACAGATCCAACAACTTTCTAAAACCTACGCCGACGGCACTCAGGCGCTTCGTCAGTTGAGCCTTTCGGCCGGTAACGGCCTGTTTGGCCTATTGGGGCCGAACGGCGCCGGTAAATCCAGTTTGTTACGCACTATTGCCACGCTGCAAAACGCCGACAGCGGCACGTTGTTTTTTGACGGCATCGATGTGTTGCAGGAACCAGAGCGTCTGCGTGCGCAGCTTGGTTATTTACCGCAAGAATTTGGTGTTTATCCGCATTTGTCGTGCCGCGCTTTGCTCGAGCATATCGCTGTGCTCAAGGGCCTGCATCAGGCCAGAGCCCGACGCGAACAAATAGATCAGTTGCTGGCACTGACCAATCTGAGCACCGTGGCCGGTAAAACCGTCGCGCACTTTTCCGGCGGCATGCGCCAGCGTTTTGGTATCGCGCAGGCGCTGCTCGGTGACCCGAAACTGTTGATCCTCGATGAGCCGAGCGCCGGGCTGGACCCGCAGGAGCGGGCGCAGCTGCATAACGTGCTCTGTGAAATCAGCCGCGACCGGCTGGTGCTGCTGTCGAGCCATATTGTTGATGACATCGAGCAGCTGTGCCCAAACGTCGCCATCCTGTTGCAGGGTGAGATTGTGCTGCAAGGCGACACCCAGGATTTAATCAACCCACTGCACGGCCAGATTTGGCAGGCCTATGGCGCCTCGGTCGCGCTGCCACCGCAGGCGCAGCTGCTGCAACGCAGTTATCAGCGTGGTATTCCACTACAACGGGTGTTTGCGCCGCACTGCCCAGGCCCGGATTTTTTGCCGGTCGCCGCTACTTTGCAGGACCGGTATTTTCTGGCGCTGGCCAAGCAGGAGGCGACGCAATGACACTCTGGCCTCTGCTTTACAACGAATGGCGGTTTTACCGGGTGCAGCCACTGTTCTGGTTGAGTTTATTCGTCGCGCTGGCCTTTGCCGCACTGGTCAATCTGAATCCGGGCAGCGTCGATGCGCAGCCAGTTAAAGCGCTGCTGCTGCGCCATAGCATGCTGCTGATGACGATTCAGCCGCTGCTGATTGGCGTGTTGGCGCCGCTGCTGTTGCTCCGCGACAGCCAGCATGGCATCAGCGCCCTGATTGACGTGACGGCGCAAAGCCGTCGTCAGCGGCTGGTGGTGCGTGCGCTCGGCCTGTGGCTTTGTGCCGCGCTGCTGCAGCTGTGTTTTGTGTTGTTGGTGGCGCTGGTGTTTTCGACGACCTATACCGACACCACGGGCATCTGGCGCTGGTCCTGGCAGTTATGGCTGGTGCAGCAATTGCCGGCGCTGGCGCTGCTGACCGCGCTGGCATGGTGGTGCAGCTGCCGGAGCGCTTCGCCTGTGGTGCTGTATCTGCAAGGCGCGACGGTCTGGCTGGGTTATATGCTGCTGGCAGCAGCGACTGGTTCGCCGCTGATGGCCAACAGTCAGTCTCTATCGCCGCTGCTCAGTCAGCTGATGTTGTATCTGGACCCTTATGCGCTCACACCGGTGCTCGCGCAGTTGCGCCAAAGCGGCGAGATGCCGGCCGACCTGAGCCAGCTGGGAACAACCTTCTGGCTGAACCGGCTGCTCATCATCACGCTGGCGACGTTATTGTGCTGGCGTGCTTTGCAACGTCGTCCAGCCGCGGCGGACCAGCGCAAACCACCGACAAGCGCCGACATCCCGCTGGCCACTGCAACACAGCAGTATCAGCCTTGCCCGCCGGATACCCGGCGCCCGGCTGCGGTGTTGGCTACTTTGCTGCGCCTGCAGTGGCAGCAACTTTGTTTTCAATACAGCACTTTATTAGCCGTGTTGGCGCTTTGTTTGCTGGTGTTCAGCGAGGTTTATACCGGCCTGGGTTATGCCGAAGCTTTGAGTCAGCTGGAGCCAAATAGCCGCGATGCGCTGAACCGGGTCAGTCATGATGTGATCCCAAGGTTTGGCCTGTTACTCGTCGCTTTCTGGGCACATCAGCTCAGCTGGCTGCACCGCCAGGCGCGTATCGACAGCCTGATTGCCGCTACGCCGCAGCCTTCCGCGCTGCTGTTGCTGAGTCAGTTGATCGCCTTATCCGGCCAGGTGTTGCTGTTGGTACTGCTGAGTCTGGCCGCAGTTGCGCTGGCGCAAATGCTGTTACAAGTGCCGCTGGATCTTGCCGAATATGGCCGGCAGGGCTTGTTGTTATGGTTGCCACTCTGCTGCTGGTCGCTGTTATTACTGGCCTGCCATGCGTTGTTACGCCAACCGCTGTGGGCCAATCTGGCGGTGGCAGCCTTATTAGCCTTGGGTTTATCGCCGTTGCCGGATTTGCTGCAACTGCAACATCCGTTGTGGCGCATCGGTCAAAGCCAGTTGCAATTGCCGGACAGCCTGTGGGGTTATCAGGGCGCTTTAGGTAACACGGCGCAAAGCTTTGCCGGCGATTTTTATCTTGGTGGTTTTTGGCCTTATTTGTGGTTCTGGGCTTTGATCGCAATCAGTTTGGGCGCGCTGGCGTTACAGTTTTATCATCGCGGTACTGGTTTTAGCCGGCCAAATGTTGCTACGAGCTTCACACCGCTAACTGCCGCTGCCGCGATCTGCGTTGTATTAGCGCTGCTGCAGGGCCTGCATATTCACCAACAGCTCAACGCGGCCGGCGCCCTGCAAAGCCGTGATGAGCGGCTGGCAAAACAGGCTGCCTATGAACAGCAGTATCAGCACTGGCGGACAGTACCGCAGCCAGTGATGCAGCAAGTAACGCTGCAAGTCAGCCTGGACCCGCACGCGCAGCGAGCCAACATCAGCGCGACGCTGACGCTGCATAATCCGCATCACCAGCCAATTTCACAGCTGTTGCTGGGCTTCCCCGGCTTGCAAACGCCCACTGAGCTACAACAGCTACAAAGCGGGCAGGCGGTGGCGGATATCAACCATCAGCTCGGCCAACAGGTATTCAGCATCCAACTGGCGCCGGGCGCCAGCACAACTCTGCAGCTGAAGTATCTGCTACAACAACACGGCATCACGCCAGCGCCCAGTCATCAAATAATCCGGCCTGAATTCAGCTACTTGCGGCTATTACAGCTATTGCCGCAAATTGGTTTTGTGCCGGAACTGCGTCTGCGTGATGCTGCCGAACGTGCGCGCTTTGGCCTGGCGCCGCTGCCGGCGTCTGAGACGCAACCCTCAGTGCTGGCCGCCAGCCTTACGCCAGCGTCGGCGCGTTATGACTGGGCTCTGCTTGATACCACTATCGCTGTGCCGCCAGGCTATCAGGGTATTGCCGCCGGCGTGTTGTTAAACAGCTGGCAGGCCGATGGCCAACAGTTTTTCCACTACCGCACCGAGGCGCCAGTGCGCAATTTGCCGGCGTTCATTGCCGTGCCCTGGCAAAAACAAAGCAGCGAAGCAGCGGGCGTGCCGCTGGACATTTACAGCCCCGAATTTAACGCCGCCACCGATTTAACCATGCAGGCGATGCACAATACGGTGCAATGGCTTAGCGAAAATATCGGCGCTTATCCGGGCGACGCGCTGCGGTTGGTGATGATGCCGGACATAGGCCCAACCGGTTATGCACTGCCGCAGCTGGTGCTGATTAATCACCGCGTTGGCCTGCGCGCAAAACCCACCGCAGAGGCGCCTTTTAGTCAGGTTTACCGGCGCGCCGCGCATGAAGTGGCGCATCAGTGGTTTGGTCATGGCATTGGCAATGGTGTGCCCGGTGACAGTGCATTTCTGGTCGAGTCTGTGACCAAATATGCCGAGCTGGTATTGCTCGAGCAGCAGTTTGGCGTGGCCGCAATGCAGGGCTTGGTTGATTTTGAGCAACAACGTTTTGCCCGCGCTCAGGCCGGCAGTCTGGCCGCCGCCAGCAGCCTGATTGATGCGGAGGAGTCTTATGACCAATATTCCCGCGCCACGCTGGTGTTTGCCCGGCTCAGAGCTGAACTCGGTGATACGGTCATCCTCAAAGCGCTGCGTCAGCTGTGGCAACAACACCGTTATCCGTTGCCGCCGGCCAGTGCGATGGATTTTGTCCGGGCGCTGCAGGCGCACAGTCCGGCCAGCAAGTTGCCGCTGATCAATCAGCTGCTGCTCGGCACTGACGTCAGGCCGCTGCTGAGTGATGACTCCACACAACACCCGACAAACTGATATACTGCGCTGGTTTTTTAACCAGCGCGTCAACATCAAAAGGAGTCTGACGATGAAAAAGCCACTGCCGCATGATCACCAGCGCGGCGACATTCAGGACAATATGCTCAAAGCCGTGGTGACCAGCCCGCTGTTCAGAACCCGGGTGGTCAAAGCGAAAAAAGGCAAAGGTTCGTATAGCCGAAAAGATAAATACGATAAAAAGGGGCGACAATCGCAAGATTCCGCCCCTTTTTGTTGGCTGTTTTTTGCCAGTATTTAACGCCAGTCAACAGCATCCGGCCACTGCCGCACTAACTGTACTAACCGCGCTATTTTTACATCACTGAGTTGACGGTAATCCAGATAAGGACAAACCAGCAGCCGCAATCGCCGCGCCACGGCAAACTCCTCATCCAGCCAGACCAAACCGCCGGTCAGTGAATCCGGCAACAGCCCTTGTGCTAATAAATCCCGCGCATGCTGGCGACCGGCGATGATATGCAGCGTTGTTTCGTCAGCAGCAAAACTGACCTGACCAAACAGCAAAGCTGTATCAGAACCAGCCTGTAGCAACACCCGGTCGCGCCATTGCTGCCAGCTTTGGGCGCCCAGTAAGGCAGGCTGCCACGGCGCGGGCAAAGCCCACACCAGCTTGGCATAGACGTTAAACACTTTGCGCCAGCCATTGCCGCAGTGCCGGTAAATCTGGTCAATGTGCTCCGGCAGCAGCGCTACGCAGCGTTCAAGCCCGGCAAACTCGGCCATTGGTGGCGCTTTGGCGACATAAAGCCGTAGTCGCGCCTCCGAATCGCCTAAACCAGGCTGCAGTAACAGGCTCACAGCCGCTGCGATTTCAGCCAGGCGTCAACCTGCGCCGGAATACGCTTGACCCGATCTAACCGGCGTTCGATACCGGCAGCCGCTTCCAGATAGGCGGTTTTCACCGGTTTACTGCTGGCAGCTGCAGCCTTTTCACGCAACAAAGTTGCTGTGGCGGCGTCGCGGGCAGTGCCTAACAACGACGCATCAAAGCCGTCGCGACGCAGCGGATCTAACCGCTCGTCAAACGCCGCCTGATTAGCCAGATAAAAATCGTAGGCGAGCTGTGTATGTTCCAGCGCGACGCGGTTTAATAAACCCGGCGCAAATTGTTTTGGCGTCAAATCAGTGAGCAACAACGCCAGCGCTTGTTTTGCCAGTGTCACATCTTTGGCTGACGCCAGCGCGCCTAACAGGCGGCGTTTTTCTGTGCTGTTGCTGGTGTTGGCAGCCAGCGTTTTCAGCTGGTTAAAGTCTGCCGCTGTAGCTTCAGAGCCAACAATTTTCAGTACTACACCGTATAAATCGCCCGGCAACACCGCTTTATCAGTCTGACTGGCGGCAAATCTTTTGCGCGCTTCAGCAATCACTGTTTGATCGCCGAGTTCTGCCAACACGCCAATCAGGCTGCTGCGCAGAATACTGGTATTGTCGGATTCACCGGCTTGTTTTTCCCAGCCAACTTTGGCAAACAGCGCCTGTGCTTGTTTCAGCGCAAAAGCTTTATAAGCCTGCTCACCCGGCAAGCCACGGTATAAATCGGTGAAGCCTTCTAACTGTTGCACGACATCGGTAGCAATGATCGGATTCGCATCAACCGGCAATTGCTGGGTCAGTGCCAGATAACGGCTGATGTCGCTGTAACCGGCGTAGCCCAGTGACACGCTGTCTTTCAGTAAACCCAGCTGGTCGACTGGCGGCAATTTTGCAAAGCCTTTCACCAATTCGGCGAACAGCGCATCGCTGTAATCCACCCGGTAATAACCCGTCTGGCCGGCGTTGACCGTCACAGCGCCGCAACCCGGCAGTGTCATGGTCTGCTCGGCATCACCGCGGATTTCGGCACGGGCCACTGTTTGCCCGGCGACTTGCGCTGTGACCGGCACTGTCCACTGCTGCGCTTGTTTTGATGCCGCATCCAGACCAAAGCGGCTTTGCGTTAAGGTCAGTGTTGTGTTGCCCTGCTGACATTCGGCTTTCACTGCTGTGATTAAAGGTACGCCAATCTGGTTGGTAAAATCCTGGGCTATGGTTTCCACCGGCCGGCCCGAGGCCTGCGCTAACGCCTGCCACAGGTTACTGGTCACTGTGTTGCCGTACTGGTGTTTTTGCATATAAGCGCGCACGCCGGCACGGAAAGCCTCTTCGCCGAGATAAGCTTCCAGCATGGTGATGACTGACAAACCTTTGGAATAAGTGATACCGTCAAAAGCGGCATTGGCTTCCTCGAGGTTACGCACTGGCTGCACTATCGGGTGTGACGTTTCCTGGGCGTCCTGGAACATGGCGTAATTGCGGGAGCCGACGGCACCTAATTCAGCATGCCACTGCGGGTAAAAATGCTGGCTGGCTTTGGATTCCATCCAGGAGGCAAACCCTTCGTTTAACCACAGATCATCCCACCACTGCATAGTGACAATATTGCCAAACCACTGGTGCGCCATTTCGTGGCCGACCACGGCAAACACTTCTTGTTTGTCGCTGGTGTTGGAGAATTGCGGGTCGAGCAATAAAGTACCTTCGAAGTACATCACGGCGCCCCAGTTTTCCATGGCACCAAAACCACCAGCGCCCGGCACTGCGATGTGGTCAAGTTTCGGCAACGGGTACTGCACGCCAAAGTAGTCGTTGTAATAGTCCAGCAGCTGATAAGAAGCATTTAAGGCAAAAGCACCTTTGACGGCGTCACCTTTTTTCGCTACCACACCATGTTCAATACCACCGGAGCGGCCGGAAATACGCTCATAATCGCCAGCGCCGACATACAGCAAATAGCTGCTCATTTTCACGCTCGGCGCAAAATCAACGCGGTTACGGCCATCCGGCAGTGGTTGGCGGCGTTGCTCGGGCATATTGGATAAAGCCAGCTGGCCTTTAGGTTCGATAATGCTGATTTTAAAGATGGCTTTGTGCGCGGGTTCATCCCACATCGGCGCTAACTTACGCGCATCGCCCGGCTCAAACTGGCTGGACAACATGCGGCCTGTGCTGCCATCGGGTTTGCTGTAGTCGGTGACAAATAAACCGGCTGACTGTTCGTAAATCTTGCCCTGATAACGCACGCGTAGCTGGTGCTTGCCAGGGCTGACCGGTGCTTTGAAGTGCACACGTTGCGTGGCCGCAACCACTTCGGTATCGACCTTTTTGCCGTCAATGCTGGCATCGATGATGGTTAAATCCAGCGCGTTCAGCACCAACTCGTTCAGCGTTTGGCTGGCGGTAAAATCCAGTGTCAGTTCGCCCTGAAAACTCAGCTTCTGTAAATCAGGATCTATCGTCAGCTGATACTGCTGCGGGCTGGCGCCGGCGGGTAATACATCACGGTCTGCCGGAACAGCTGCAGCCATCGCAAAAGCAGAGCAAAACAAAGATGCGCTGACAGCCAGCGCCAGTGGTGTTTTTAAAAATAATGCGGACATAAAGTCAAAATTCCATGCTGGGTCAGAGGGTTGCTGTAGCAACCATTGAATGACGAGGGCGTGTTGATGTTTGGTGTTTGTTTTTGCAGCAGTTTGGCAGCTTTTTATGCAAGGCAGTGCGAGAGCCGTGTAGTGATTCTACACAAACGAGCACTAACGCTGCAGAAAGAGCTGCCAAACGCCGCCCGAAGGGTTCGTTTGGCGACGTTTTGGGCTTTGTCACTCGTTGCTCACATAGAATAACTATGCCACGCGCCTCGTTTCGCGCCCAAAACGCCGCCAACTCGAACAAAACTTAACCACCAAACATCAACACGCCCTCCGGTTATTGAACAGAGTTAACATAATGAAAAATAAATGTGAGGTCACTTATTTTTTTCAGCAATGCCGCCGGTTGCGCTTAATGGCAAGCCGGCTGCGTTGAAATCACGCTGAGGGGGTCAACTCACGATAATGTGGTGTTCAGGCAGAAGAGTTCATTTCGGCTGCAATTTGCTGCAATGTTTCAGCCAGTTGCGCCGGCTCCTGCGCGCCGGAGATGAGGTAACGCTGGTTGATGACAAAAGCCGGCACTGAATTAATGCCGGCCTGCTGATAGGCTGCCTCTTCGGCGCGCACGTCCTCGGCAAACTGCGTTGATGCCAGCACTTGCGCCGCAGCATCTGCGTTCAACCCGGCCGTCTCCACACAACGCAGCAGCACCTGCGCTTCGCTGACCTGCTCGGCGCGGCCAAAATAAGCATCAAACAACGCCAGCTTCAGCGCAGTTTGGGCGGAGACGCTTTGCGCTGATGCAGCCGGATAAGCGGCCGCCGCCCATTTCAGCAGCCGGTGCGCGTCAAAAGTGTTGCAGGTCAACCGCTGCTCCATGCCGCTGAAATTCACGCCAAGGCCAGCGGCTAACTGCATCAGCATCTGCTGCGATTGCTGCATTTGCGCCGCCGGCACACCATATTTGCGGCACAGTGCCGGCAAAATTGGCTCTGGTTTTAACGCCGGATCTGGATTCAGTTCAAACGCGCGCCAGTGCAAATCCACTTCTACAGCACCACCAAGGCTTTGCAGCGCCTGCTGCAAGCGGGCATAACCAATGGCGCACCAGGGGCAGGCGACATCAGACACTAAATCAATGCGTAGTAAGGTCATAGCGTGACAACTGATGCTGCTAAAGCAAAATCAAAACCGGCACAAATCACTGCGACCTGCGCCTGATTGCACTGTTCGGGCGTCGCGCGCGGGCTGTCCGGATAGACTTCGGTCGTGGTGACATACAACGCGTCGGTCATACCGCCACAGAGCGCCAGTGATTTTTTCGCGTAATTCACCACACCAAATTGCTGCAGCGGCTCGCCAATCAGGCAGCCATTGTCGTCCGCTTCTGCCACATGGGTGACTTGACTGACGGCTTCAATCATCACACGCTGAAATGCCGGCTGCGGCCTTTCAGTGTCGCCAACCAGATAAAACCCATCCGGAATATTCCAGTTATTGTTCACAGTTCCGTCGCGCGCCGCTTTGGCCGGGCGGAATTCGCTGTTATCGGAATCTGTGGTTTCATGTAAGTCGATATGTACTAAAGGCGTTGAGAACTGACTGAGCAGCGCCAGCACTGCGTTGGCTTCCTGTGAAGGGCCGCCGGCCACAAAAGAGCGGTTCGGGTCGACCGCGTCCGGGTTCCAGCGGTTGATGGTTTCATAGCCCCAGGGGCTGATGCATGGCAGTACCAGCACATTGGCGATGCTGGCATAACGGGCGAAATGCTCGCGGATAAACAGCAGTGCGCCCTGCACACCGCTGGTTTCATAACCGTGCACGCCACCAGTGACTAACAGCAGCGGTTTGGCCGGATCAAACTGACGACTTTTCACGGCATAGAGTGGATAAGTGCCAAGCTGATACTGGCTGTAATCGAGCGCGCCGTAGCTTTTTAACTCTGCACACTCTGTCAGCGCTGGCGCTGTCAGAATCTGCTGCAGCGGGCTCACCACTTCAGCCTGATAACTGCGTTTAACCGGTTGCTGACTGAGCCATAAAGCTTTTTCCGCTGCGCCCCAGGGGGTGCCGACAGTGCCAATAGGATAAATACGTTGCACAGATTCAGTCATTACGGGGAACTCCAAAGCAGGAAAAAGCAAAGCCGTACTATAACATTGCCCCTCTGGCGGAAAACAGCTCCAGCGGCACAAGCGCTGGTGTCGTCTGACGTTTTTTGTTATTAATCAGCGCATTAAACGACATGACAATGCCACTGTCATACGACAGTGCCAGCCAGAACACGACACGAAGGCGCCATGTCACAGCACTGTCGTCACGCCCGACGCCCCGACAGGATATAAAAAACAGCAACTGCAGCAGCTGTGCTGTTTAACCAAAAGGAACTATGAAAATGACAACAACCGCCAATAGCCGGGTCGCCAGTGTGTTTGATTATGCCGGCCATGAAATCCGCCTGGAGGTCAGTATGTTCAGTGGCCGCGAATGGCTGTATCTCGACGACCAGTTGCTGGAGAAAAAACTCAATCTGACCTCCTGTCGCAGCAATTTTCAGTTTGCGCTGGATGGGCAAAACGCTGAGGTCCGCCTGCTAGCCAAAGGCCTGGCTGGCGCCTTGACCGGTCACTATGGCGTGGAGCTATATGTTGGCGGGGAGTTAACTGACAGCGATGAATTTAACTACAGCCAACTGATGGTAAAGGACCCAAACAAACGCAGAGGGGGTTTGTTATTCATCGCCTTTTGTCTGGCGGCGGGTTTTGTGTTTGGCACGGCTGTCGCCATGTTTTTTCAGCACTGAGGCCCGCTATGCAACTGAATCCTCAACTGATCAAACAACTTCGAACTGAACGAGGCTGGACACAACAGCAACTGGCCGAGATCTGTGCCATCAGTTTACGCACAGTGCAGCGCGTAGAAATGCAGGGGCTGGGCTCGCTGGAAACCTGCAAAGCACTGGCGGCCGCGTTTGCGGTTGACCGCGAACAATTGCTGAACTTGTCCGGCAGCCCGGCAGATAGCGGCCATACCGGATCTTCGTCGCGCCAGCCGTTATGGATGGCAGCTGCTTTTGCGCTTGGTCTGTCCGCCGGCACCTTGCTGACATGGCTGCTGAGCAATTGAAGAAAGGGCACGGGAGCTGCGACAAAAACGGCGCAGCACCACCGAATTTTTGGCATACTGCGGTTTTTCGTTGACGGATTGCATCATGCTGAACGCCACCCGCTACCTTGCTTATTGTTTTGTCCTGAGTTTTCTGTTTTGCCTGCTGTATGTCGGCGTGACCAAAGGCACTGTCTATCAGGATCCGCTGCATCTGCAATATATGCTGATGAGCCTCGGCCTCGCCTATCTGGTGCAGTTTGTCCAAAGCCAAACGATGCTCAGTGTGGTGTTCGCGGTGATGCTGGCCACACTGGTGAAACTTTTTACGCAACTTTATGGCTGGCCTATCACTGAGCGCGCTGTCGGTGGTATGAACCTGGGATATCTCATCGCTTATCTGCTGTGTATTCAGCAGCTTTTCAAACTGAAAAAACAGCATCAATCCCGGCACTGATGCGGCCGGACAGGGGGCAACCTCCGGTTGAGATGCAAATTTTACAGCGCATTTTGCAGCAATACTCACCGACTGACACACTCGTCGACATCAGCCGCACTTGGGAATAGGCCCATCGATGCCAAGCTGCAACACCATCAGGGGCATGCCGTGTGACGGGCAACAAATGCGGGTCACTCCTTCGCTGCAGACCTTGGCACCACTAAAGCCGGGATGCGATAACCGGCTTTTTGCAGCGCAGGCGCAAGCTCGGGGTCCTGGCTGGTCTGAATAAAAGTGATCACGCTGGGGGGTAACCTATTGCCAAAGTACCGCAGCCTTTTGATTATTTCGCTTGCAGGTGCCTGCAACTGCAGCATTTCGTGCAACATGTATTCTTGGGCAAAGCTGCGGTTGTTGAAAAAATAGCTGTTCCGGTCATTCACCCGGGTCAGCATAAAAGCGTCCAGCCCCTGCCAGTCTGCCTGATGGATAAACTGCTGTACCTGCTCGGAAGTCTGTTCAAACATACGGATCTGAGCCACCTGTTCCGGGTCTGTGCTGACTTTGCTGAGCAACTTTTCGCTGGAACGCAGCAACCGTTGTAATGAGCCCTCTGGCGTAGGGGGAATGAGCATCGCCGGTAACCGGCTTTGGCCCTGACATTGCCACAGTTGCGTCAGCGTCTGACTGATTTGCCGGCTGGTTTGCCTTAACTCCCGGCTGACGGTGGCACTTGCAGCCGAGCCAAGCGGGTCCGCGCCGACCGGCTCATGCTGTAACAAGGCCCGCAGTTGTATTGCCTCTGCCTCTGGCAGTTGTTGCAACCAAAACCATTGCCGTTCGGCCGATACTGGCGCCAGTTGCAGGCGTAGCAAAGTGCGCACCAAGGGCAATTGCTGTTGTAGTTCGGCCTGACTGGCCGGTAACGGCAGCAAATCAAACGCATTGTCATCCAGCGGCCCGAATCCGGCCTGCACGCCCTGTGCCAGCCAATAATCAAACAACACTGTGTCACCGCGCTCTGCCGCCAGCAGCGCCAGATTCATTGGTCTTTGGTTTTCCAGCCAGCTGATGGCCAACTCGCCGCCATAAGATTGCTGCAACATATCGACAATTTGCAGGTCACGACCAGCCCGACTGACCAGCAATAAATCGAGAAAACCGGCCCTGAAACCGCTGTCGAGCAGTTGCTGCAACTGGACCGGCTGCAGCTCTGAGTCTAACTGCAGAATGACTTGCAGCAGGGTGAATTGCGAATAGCCAAGTCGGGCAATGCCCGCCGGTTGCGGATACTGTTGCAACCAGTCTTGCAGTGCCCGGTAATCATGTTGTTCAGTAGCCAGTTTGACCTGCGCCAAATCGCTGGTGGAGATTCTGATCAACTGCTGGCGCTCTTGCATTAACAGCACCAAACCATCCTGAATTTGCCTTGTCACAGGCCGCAGCACGGCAATATCTCCGCCGAGTTCACGTAAATATTGCAGCTGTAATTCAGGCCGTAGCTGGGCTTCCTGCATCAGGCGTTTTAAGGTTTCACTCTGGTGTTGGCGGGAGGAACGCAGTGTCGCCAATTGCTCCGCCAGCTGTTTTGGCGCCGGACAGCTCTGTGCAGCCGATACCGCACTGGTCGCAATGGCTACAACTTCCCGTTGTTCTGCTTCCACAGCTGCCGGTGATGCGGGGGATGACGTCAGATTTTGACTGTCATCGGCGAAGTTCCGCTGTTCAGCAGGCAGAGACTGATGCTCTGGCCAAAACCACAGCATGGCCAGCGCCAGCAAAACCGACATCGACATCCATTTCCACATCACGCAGTGCCCTTTTGCTAACAAAAACGCAACTATCATACCGAATAAAGCACCGGCAGCTAGGAGAAAATAAGAACAACCGCTGACGCGCTGGCGCCTCAAGCCATCGACACCTATGCTAAAAAAATTCGGGTCGGAACAAGAACAATCACATGCGGTGGCAGATTTTCCTCATAGCATGGCTGTTGCAGCAGAGCGCAGCAACGGCAGCGCCGGTCCGGATGGTGACCGAAGTATTTCCACCTTATCAGCAAATGCAGGAAACCACTGTCGCCGGCTGGTCGGTTGATATAGTCCGGCAGATTATGGCGATAGCACAGCTGCCATACCAGATTGACGTGATGCCATGGGCGCGCGCCTTTAAAACCGCAAGTTCTACCCCGGATACACTGATTTTTTCTTTATTACGCACCGAAGAACGTGAAAGCCAGTTCGCCTGGATCGCGCCGTTGTGCCCGATGCGGGTATCTTTTTATGCCAGCAGTCACAGGCCGGAAGTGCAGGCGGACGGTTTAAACAGTGCACTGAAATATGTGGTGGGAGTGGAAAACGGCCAGGCCAACTATCACTATTTGCGCGAACAAGGTTTTCGCGAAAGTCGCAATCTGGTGGTGGTTGGCCACAACCATCAGCTGCAACAGATGCTGGAGCTTGGACGTATTGATTTGATGCTGGTGTCGGATGTTTATGTGCAGCAATTGCCGGACCGGGGCGCGCAGCTGCGCCGGGTATTTACTGCACACGCCTTAGAAAAATATTTGTATCTCGCTGCACATCCTGCCACCGATCCGGCCTTGCTGGACAAACTCCGCAAGGCCTGGCAGCAGGTGAAACAACAACAGCGACCGGCGTGCCAGCAAGTCAGCACGCCCCCCTTTTAGCCGTATCGCCTCAAGTTTTAAAGTTATTGACCAGTGAATTCAGCTCCACCGCCAGCCGCGACAATTCATGTGCTGAGGCGCTGGTCTGATTGGCGCCGGCCGCAGTTTGCGCTGCCAGATCGCTGATATTAACGATATTACGGTCGATTTCCCGCGCCACTTTGGCCTGTTCTTCGGCGGCGCTGGCGATCACCAAATTATTGTCGCTGATGCTGCCAATCTGACTGTTAATGGTCTCTAGCGCTTTGCCGGCGGCCTCGGCCACAGTGAGTGCCTGGCTGGCTTTTTCGCCGCTTTGTTGCATGGCCTGTACTGCGGTATTTGTGCCTTCGCGGATTTTTTTGATCATCTCTTCAATTTCACGGGTCGACAACTGTGTGCGGGCTGCCAGCGCACGAACTTCGTCGGCAACGACGGCAAAACCACGGCCAGCATCACCAGCCCGCGCCGCTTCAATGGCTGCGTTCAGTGCCAGCAGATTAGTTTGTTCAGCAATAGCACGGATCACATCGAGCACTTTACCGATATCCTGTGCTTGCAGCGCCAGTTCCTGTACCACTTTGGCACTCTGTGCCACATCTTCATTCATATGAATAATGGCATTCACGGTCTGCTGTACCTGAGATTTACCCAGTTCCGTGTTTCGCGCCGATTCGGTTGAACTTTCCGAGGCACGTAAAGCGGTTTCCGCCACTTCATCGACCGCCGAGCTCATTTCGGTAATGGCGGTCGCCGCCTGCTGGATTTCATCATTTTGCTGTTGCAGGCCACGGGAGTTGTCTTCGGTGACCGAATTCAGTTCTTCTGCCGCCGATGCCAGTTGGTTCGAAGAGTTGGCAATATGAGCTAAAGTATCGCGCAGATTTTTCTGCATCCGGGCTAATGCCTGCATCAACTGCGCCGGTTCATCAGTACCGGAACTGTCAATTTGCGAGGTCAGGTCATTGTCAGCAATACGGCCCGCCAGCCGTACAGCGCTTTGAAGTGGCGTGGTGATGCTGCGGGTAAACAGTACTGCGATAATGACTGCCGCCAACAGAGATAGCGCAATCATCAACCAGGTCGCGATCTGACTGTTGTCGTATGATGTGGCGGAAGTTGCGGCCTGCTGCTTGGCGTAATCCTGATTTAGTTTTGCCAATTTTAATAACGAACTGGTCATCTGGTCGGCAAAGACCACCATTTCCTTGCCCTGAACTTCTCTGGCCTCCGCCATTTTGCCGTTTTCAACCAGAGCAATCACCCGGTCCTGATAGGTAACATAACTGTCCATTGCCTCGTCAAACCGCTGAAACTCTTCACGCTCCCCTGGTACCGACACTAATTTCTCATATTGACTGTGCATAGCAGACGCTTCGGTGCGGGCGTCCATAATTTTCTGTTTAGAATCAGCCAGATCCGAGGTGTTTTCAGTCAGTAATAACCGCAGGGAATAAATACGTAAACGGCTGGCAGCCAGATTCAGGCCCGCCAAGGTTTCCAGACTCGGAATAGTGTTTTCTTCAATCTCAGTGGTCACACTGCGTAATTCCGCCATGGTTCGCAGTGCGGTCAGCCCCAATAACATCACCATCAGGCCTAGTAACAAAAAACCAGTCAGCAGGCGATTGCGGATACTCAATTGTCTGATGCTCATAAATGCCCTCTGTATCAAGAAAAACTGATCATTCAACATATTGTTGCTGTATTACAGCAAAGCAGGATGGTTAAGACTTGTCGAGTGGAGTCTGATTCTAGCCAAGGTAACGGGACATTCTCAAGCTATGAGCGCTATGCAACAGCATGCGTCTGCACAGCACCATTTCGACCGTTGGCTTTGGCCTGGTACAAGGCCATATCCGCCTGCGCCAGCCAATGCGCCGTGGTCTGGCCGCGTTGTGGTATCACACAGAGCCAACCAATACTGACTGTATATTGGCTTTGCTGCGTGCCCAGCTGCACCGATTTTAACTCCACGTCCTGGATAAACTGCTGCAACAGTTGTTGCATCACTTCTGCGGCGACGCCAACACTGAGCAGGACAAACTCTTCTCCGCCAAACCGCACCAACACATCTGTGGGCCGCTGGAAATGTTGCTGCAATGTGCTGGCAAACTGGCGCAGGCACTCATCGCCAAACAAATGCCCGTGCACGTCGTTCAATTGTTTAAAATGATCCAGATCCATCAGGGCTAACGTCAGCGGGATTTGTTCGCGTTGACACAATGACAGACAGGCTGGCAGTTTTTCATCGAGAAATTTGCGGTTATACAAGCCGGTCAGACTATCGCGCTGACTTTGCTGTGCCAGCCGCACATTAGCCTGCAATAACTGCCGGTTTAACCGCCGCACTTTCAGATAAGCCCAGGTCAGCACTGCCAGAATCAATAAGGCACCAAGACTGACCCACGCCAGCAGTTGATAATCCGGTTCTGTCTCCATGCGCACCGACAACCACTGATTGTTGATCTGCTGCTGCAACGCCGGATCTATCCGTTCAACTAATAACTGACTGATTTCACTTAATAAGGGCTCGTCGTTCCGGCTGGCGATACTCAGTTCACTATCCCCGGGCAACCGTCCGGCAATTTTCAGATTGGTGATTTTGTATTGCTGCAGCAGATAACCCAGGCTACCCATGTTGCCAAACATACCGGCCAACTGACCGCTTTGCACCATCAGCAAACCTTCTTCATAACTTTGCACTTCAACAAATTTCAGTGTCGGGTGCAGCTGTCGGTACAACTCGGCAAAGCCAAAACCACGCCGGATACCGTACAGAGCATCCCCCAGCTCAGCGACACTTTTGACCCGCCGATGTTCTGTCCTGGTGACAATGACACTGGGGATCACCAGATAAGGCCGGGTGAAATTTAAAAACTGGCTGCGGCTGGGCGTTTGCATCGCCAGCAGCAATAAATCGCAGCGCCGCTGTTCAACCGCTGCAATTGAATCCGGCCAGCTGGCCGTTGGCAGCAGCTCCAGCGGCACCGGCAACTGACTCTGGAAAAAGCGGGCGTAGTCGGCCGACATACCACTGTGGCGGCCTTGGGTATCAATGCTTTCAAATGGCGGCCAGCTCGGGTCGATGCAATAGCGCAGCTTCTGTTTGGTCTGCAGGTACTGACGCTGCGCATCAGTCAGTGCCATCGGCTCTGCCTGTGCACAGCACCATAGGATCAGCAGGAGTAAACACCAACAGCGGCTCATCACAGACCCCGCAACTCAGAAACAAATGCGCCACAGCAAACAGTCGCACCACCACTTTGGCGGCAGCAAGGCGATGACCTGATTTACTGATACATATCAATTCAACCTTAGCCGAAACGAACTACATTAGAAACAATTGATGGGAGATTTGTCATGACCGAAGCACAAACCCTGCGCCTGCTAAAAATTATCATGCTGTGCGGCATCAGCCTGCTGATCTTCGGCCACTATCTTTGGTCTGGTTTAAAACTGCATGAAACTATGGGCGTGAACGGCATTGTTCTGATTGGATTATGCTGTGCTTTGGGGCTGATTTTGTCGCTGCCCACCAAGATTTATCTGACGTTGCTGCTGATGAAACGCGAAGCTGAGCGCAAAGCCAGCGCAGAGCAACAGAAGCAAGTGAAGCCGCACGACTGACCGCATTCAGCCGGCTGGCTTTAATTCCTGTTGCCGCAGCGACCAGGCAGCGGCGGCAATAAACAAAGCGCCGGTCCATAAAATCCAGCTGGCACCCAGCAAGGCGATCACACCACCGGCCAGTGCGATAATGACATTGCCGCAACACATCAACAACGTCAGCAACCCCATGACCCGGCCAAGGCCAAGCTCGCCATATTGTTCGGTGCAATAGACCTGAAACCAGGCGCTGAACATCGCGTTTGGCACGCCACACAGCACCAGCCAGACCCAGGCCAGCTGACCGCCGGTAAAAGGCAGCAACAACAACATCAGCGCAACGCCGGCGGCGGCCAATTTGGCACTACGCAGCGCGGGCCAACGGGTGCCGAGCCGCGCCATCCCAACCGCGCTGACGGTGGTCATCACTGCACATAACACTGCAGTAATGACACCAATTTGCAGCCCGCTGAATTGCTGCTGCTCAACCAGCCACAACGGGTAATATTCGTAAAATGCATTCAGACCGATGGTGTACAGCAATTGTGCCGCAACCACCCACCGCAGCAGTGGCAGCCGGACTAAATTCAGTGAATTATGCGCGCGCAATTGCCGCCAGAACGGCTGCGGTTGTGACAGTGGAAAGTCGGGCGGCAACAGGAAATATAACAATAATAAACAAGGCAACATCGCCAGTGTAGCAATCAAAAACGGCACATGATTGCCCAAATGCATGGTCAAACCGCCCAGCAACGGCCCGATTAGCCAGGCAGCGTAAAGCGCGCTGTTCATCCAGCTGATGGCCTTGGTACGCTCAATCTGCGGGTGTAAATCGGCCGCAATCGCCCGGCAGATACTAACCGAACCTTCACATAAACCAGTCAAAAACCGGAACAACACAAACCCCGGGTACCAGTCCGCTGCCAGCGCCCAGGCGGACCCCAGATAACCGGCCACCGCCAGTGTGAGCGACAGAGCCAACACCCGGCGCCGGCCATAGTGGTCGGACAAAGCCCCCAGCGTCGCACTGCCAAATAACATCCCCAGCGGATTGGCCGCCAGCGCAATGCCCAGCAAAATCTGCGGCGCAATGCCCAACCAGTGGTTAAAGTCGTTGTGCGTCGTCGCCGCAAACAGCGGCGCTAAAATCGGGTAGGGTAAGGCGATGCCAGCAACAGCAATCAACCCAATCAGGCACACCACCCAAAGCACGGCCTGCGGGTGGGCGTAGCGCACAGAAACAGCAGTTGAGGACATAACAGCTCCGGATTAGGGCGTGTTGATGTTTGGTGTTTGTTTTTGCAGCTGTTTGGCAGCTTTTTATGCAAGGCAGTGCGAGAGCCGTGTAGTTATTCTACACAAACGAGCACTAACGCAGCAGAAAGAGCTGCCAAGCGCTGCCCTAAGGGTTCGTTTGGCAGCGCTTTGGGCTTTGTCACTCGTTGCTCACATAGAATCACTATGCCACGCGCCTCGTTTCGCGCCCAAAACGCCACCAACTCGAACAAAACTTAAACACCAAACGTCAACACGCCCTAGCCTGTTATGCTAAAGCGCCGGTACACAGGGCGCAAGCGTGACATCTTCCGGTGCGACCAATACAGGCCACACCGGGTTTAACTTCATAGTTGAATCACTCAGGCCGCGCGGTAAGGCATGGGGCCCAGATAGTCTTTTTTACCAACGTCCACGCCGTTGTGGCGCAAAATGGCGTAAGCCGTGGTGATATGAAAGTAGAAATTCGGCAGCATGTGCTGGATCAGGAATTCTTCACCGCTCAGCGTTTTGCCTTCCCAACGTGGCTGCGTGATCACCTGCGTGGCGGCGTTGGCAAAATCAGCGGCGTTAAATGTCGCCAGATACGCCTGGGTGTCGCGGATGCGCTGCTGTAACTGCTCCAGCGTGGTCTCATCATCAGCATGTTTTGGCGCTTGATCCACAGTACCGGTTAAACGGGCAACGCCCAGTTTGGCGGTGTCACAGGCGATCTGAACCTGACGGATCAACGCAAACTGGTCCGGCGCCAGCCGGCTGTTCAACAGCACTGACACATCAAATTTTTTACTGTCGGCATAAGCTGCCGCTTTTTGCAAAATGGCACTGAGGTTATCCAGCATTTTGTGAAATTGTGGCACTGTCAGTTGGTAAATCATCTGTCTCTCCTTGCAAGGCCCGATGCCTGTCGCACAGACATGGGCGCGTGGAGCGGTAATTTCAAGCGACAGTCACTGATTGGTTGCTTGCAGCCCACCACAGCGCAGGGTAATTTGTGCTTTCTGCTTTGCTCAACCGGTATTTTTAAGGACACCTATGGATGCGATCTGGTCAGCAGTGGCAATTGCCAGTGCCTTAGCGGTCGGGGCCGTGAGCCCGGGCCCGAGTTTTATCGTGGTGGCGCGTAATGCCATCGCACTGTCGCGCCGGCATGGTCTGGCGACTGCCTGTGGCATGGGGCTTGGAGCCGGTACTTTTGCGGTGCTGGCGCTGCTCGGCGTGCATGCCGTGCTGACGGCGGTGCCGATGGCATTTTGGGCTTTAAAAGTCGCTGGGGGTTTGTATCTGCTGTATCTGGGCTATCTGATTTTCCGCGGTGCCAAAGCGCCGTTGCAGGTTCAGACCGACACGCCGGTGGCGATGATTAGCCTCAAGCGTGCTTTTTTAGGCGGTTTATTCACTCAGCTCAGTAATCCCAAAACAGCTATTGTGTTTGCCAGCGTGTTTTCGGCCTTGTTACCGGCCACTATTCCGCTGTGGTTTTATGTTGTTTTACCCCTGCTGGCGCTGCTGATCGACGGCGGCTGGTACATTCTGGTGGCTTATGTGCTGTCGGCCGAAGCACCGCGTCAGGCTTATCTGAAATTTAAAGCCGGCATTGACCGCACCGCCGGCACCGTGATGGCTTTATTGGGCCTGAAGCTGGTGCTGAGCATGCCCTGAAGTCTTTAAATCAACAAAGCTGTACTGCAGGGCAAAACCTTGCTGGACCGGCGGCAGGCTGACTTTGCCGCCCAATTGCGCTGTGACCAGATTGTATAAAATCGACATGCCCAAACCGGTGCAGCCATCGGCGCGGGCTGTGGTATAAAAGGGTTCAAATAGACGCTTGCGGCTTTCAGCACTGAGGCCGCAACCGTTATCCTGATAATCCACCACAAATCCACTGCCCTGCTGACGAATGTGCAGCCGGATCAACGCCTGCGCTGGTTGCTGCCGGGCGAAACCATGCTGGATACTGTTCATCACCAGATTGCTGAGAATTTGCATATGGCTGCCGGGGATCGTCGTCACCATTACGCCGGATTCTGCTTCCAGTTCAATCTGGATGCCGGCTTTTCGCGTCAGCGGCGATAAAGTCGTCAGGATTTGCCGGTAATATTGCAGCACATCTATCTGATGCTGTTCGCTGGAATGCTGGTCGGCGGCGGTGCGTTTAAAGTTCTGGATCAAATCAGCCGCCCGCTGCAAATTATGTTGCATCAGCGGCAGCGCCTGATGCATGGCACTGCAAAATTGCTCCAGCTGAGTCCGGCTCAACTGATTGGCCGCCAGCTGCTGCTCTAACTGATAGAACTGACGCTCAATCACGCCTTGTGTGGTGACTGCAACGCCAAGCGGCGAATTCACTTCATGGGCAATACCGGCCACCAGATTGCCCAGTGCCGCCATTTTTTCTGCTTCCACCAACTGGCTTTGCATTTGCTGCAGGTCCGTCAACGCTTTTGATAACTCAGCGGTGCGCCGGGACACTTTCTCTTCCAGCTTGCTGTTTAGCTGCTGCAGCTGCTGCTCGTAATCCTGTCGTTCCATTTCCGCTTCGATACGGCCACTGAAAATGCTGAACAACGTGGTGATAAGCTCAGGGTTTTCAATAGGCCTGCGATACATCGCAACAACAATCCCGAGCACGCCACCATGTAAGTCATGCAGCGGCGTGCCGACATAACCTTCCACGCCAAGGTCGATTAGTAATTGGTCCTGTGGAAACAACTGCTGAATACCACAGGGATAAATACAATAACTGTCTTCAGCCGCATTGGCACAAGGCGTATTGGCCAGCGAATATTCCAGATTGTCGGTTAGTACACCATCCACCACCAGCGCCTGAGTTTTGGAGGTGTAGGCCTCGCGGTCCAGCCGGGCGATAAAGGTAAAATCAGCGGCGATCACCTGATTGAGCTGCAAAGTGATCGCCTGAAAAAATGCCTCACCACGGGTATTGGCGACGCCTTCGATAATCTTCCGCAAAATCATATCCATCAGCGGCAACTCCTGTTGTGTTGTGACCTTGCCCTCCTGCAGGCCCCATATTGAAAAGGCCTGCCGTCGAAAGACTGCAGGCCTTGTTGAATATCGGGCTGTGGCGACACGGCGCTGCAGACTGAAGTCTGGCCTGCCACTGACGCTTTTACAAATGCGTCTGTAAAAACTTCAGATAGGCTTGCTGGGCGCTGATACGGTTAGCTTTTTTGACGAAACCATGACCTTCATCCGGGAATAATACATATTCCACCGGTACGCCGTTTTTCTTTATTGCAGCGACCATTTCATCACTTTCGACCTGCAGCACCCGCGGATCATTAGCACCCTGCACGACCAATACCGGTTTTTTCACTTTGTCACCGTGAAATACCGGCGAAATGCGACGCAAGCGTTCGCCATCTTTGGCTGGATCGCCAAGCTCAGCATACAAAGATTCACGGAACGATTCCCACCAGGGCGGAATACTCTCCAGAGTACGCACCCAGTTGGTCACACCAAAAATATTGATACCAACTTTAAACTCGTCGGTAAACGCCATGGCTGCCATCGTCAGATAACCACCATAACTGCCGCCCATCACACCGATGCGATCGTCGGCAATCCAGTCCAGCGACTGCAGGTACTTTTTGCCAAAAACAATGTCCTGTAAGTCATGTTCACCGTGTTTTAAATCATCGAGGTGGAAAAAGGTTTTGCCATAACCGCTACTACCGCGGTTATTCACTGCTAATACCGCATATCCCTGATTAACCAGATGTTGGATAGAGGCACTGTAACCGGTGCGCGACTGGCCACCGGGCCCGCCGTGGATCCACAGCAGCGCCGGCACCTGAGCAGTACCGCTGGCTTGTTTCGGTTTGTACAGCAGCGCCGGAATTTGCAGGCCGTCAAAGCTTGGGAAACGCACCACTTCACTGACGACCAGCACAGATTCATCAATGGCTTTATCCAGCGCCTGAGTTAAACGTTCGGCTTTAGGACTGCCCACAGACCAGACATATAAATTGGACGGACTGTTATCGGCATTTAAGTAAAAACTCAGCGTCTTGCCATCATCGGAAAATTCAACGCTGCGCAGGTCTCCGGCCGGTAAATCCGGCAGCATCAGTGGCTGGCCACTTTGCTGGTCGACAATAGTGACTTTGGTGGCCGCATCGGCGTTGACGCCTTCGACACGGAATTTATTGTCTTTGCTAAAGCCGATATACATGATGTCCCAGTCAGCTTTGCTAAACAGCGTGGCTTTGCCGGATGCGATATCAAAAGCCATCGCCTGACTGAATTCAGACTGCTCATCGGTGCCAAAAATCAGCGTTTTACTGTCGCGGCTAAAGCTATACACCTGATGCGTGACATTGCCCTGATGCGGTGTGACAAGCGTCTCTGTAGGTTTTTCTGCTGAAATATCAATTAAATGCACATTATTATCAGCATTGGTGCGCGTTTTTATAGCAGCAAGATAACGGCCATCCGGGCTGATGCCGGCGACGTCATAACCGGCATCATTTTGGTACACCAAACTGCGCTGATAGGTTTTGCCGTCGTATTTATACAGATCAAAAAATTTGGCGTCGCGTTCATTGGTCAGCACATAAAAACTGCCATCGGCGGCCCAGTCAACAAACATCGCTTTGAGTTTGTCACCCGGCGTCAGGTCTTTCACTGCGCCATCGATTTCGCGCACATACAAGTGATGTAGCTCGTTGCCCCCCTGATCGGCGCTGTACAACACCCGATCATCCTGCGGAAACCAGCTGACCGGCATCATCGCATCTGTGGTGGATTGCGTCAGTGCTTGCCAGCTTTTGCCATCCATGCTGACTTTATACAGGTTAAACACGCCGGTTTCATCGGACGCCACCAGCATAGCGTCGCCGGCAGCATTGATGTCATTACCGAGATAAGACTTGGTGGCATAAAACTGTTCAGGAGTGTACTGGCTTAATTTGGCTGGTGCAGCAGCTGCTGCAGAGGCTGAAGTGCTGGCCGGCGCTTCCGGCGCTTTACCACATGCCAGCAATAAAGCCGCGCTTAACGCCAGCAGCGGATAAGTGATAGTTTTCATTGTATTCCCTTGTTGAAGGTGTTCAGCGAAAAGATACGGCGACAACAACGACCGTCACAGCCAAACTAGAGCAAAAAAGCAGCAGACACAATGCTGTAAACCAATATTTAACCTAAGCAAAAACCGCCCGGAGGCGGTTTTATCAGCAGGACTATTTGCTTAGAATTTAAAGCTGGCCGTCAGACCAAAACCACGGTTGCTGGCCTTCAGTTCTTCATCTTCGATATCCGGACGCACCAGATATTCCAGTGCCAGAGTCAGCTTGTCATTGACGTCGTACTGAAAACCAACACCATAAGCCAGGCCATTTTCGCTGCTATCGACGTTCTCTGCTTTACCATCGACGACCGCATCGGCATTAAATTTGGTGTAGTCGTAACCAGCCAGACCATACAGTGCCATCCCTTCAGCAACCGGATAGCTGGCTTTGGCAAACAGCGCATAACTGCGATCAATCCCTACGGTCAGGCTGTTGCCTT
>CAMLRA010000002.1 GCA_946482325.1 uncultured Chromatiaceae bacterium
ATTGAGCCGCACTGCCACTGTCAGTTCGCTGCTCGCTGTACCGCCTTTCCCGTCGTTGATGCTGTATATCACAACATCGGAGCCCACATAGTCTTGCGCCGGGGTATAAGTCAGACTGCTATCAGCCTCTATTTTCACCACACCGAAATTCGCCACCGCCTGACTGACCGTCAGCGTGTCATTGTCGGCATCCGTGTCATTCGCCAGTACTTTCACTTTCACCGCCTGATTCATCCGCGTGGTGGCGGTATCCGGTTTGGCCTGCGGCAGTTTATTCGAACTGACCGGCACTGCGACGCCACCCGGGTCGACAATAGCCGCATTGACTAAACCATCGGCATCATTCGGCCCGCCGTCTTCGACAGTCACCAGCACACACCAGTGACCAGCGGTCAAACCCGGCGTATAAGACGCATCACCGGGCGGCGGACAGAAGCCACGTTCGCCGGGCGCACTACGGACTGTATTTTTACTGTCGATGATAAAGTCCACCCACCCTTTGCTGCCGGAGTATTTGCGATACACCGCACCGATCGGGATCGGCTGGGCTTGCGGGAAGCTCACCTGATAACCTTGTCCGGCCTGAGGCAGGTCATAAGCAATAAAATCGAAGACCCCACCGCTATTGCGGGCAGAAGTATCGAGTTCTATTTCAGTGAGCGCCAGTTGCAGACCACCACTGCTGCCCAATATCGATTGCTGACCACGCCGCAGACAGGCGCCCGGCTCACCTTCCGCCAGGAACGCCTGCTGCTCCGTATCCGCTTCCGGCACTACGTTACATTCGTTGATGGCATCCTTGTAATCCGGGATGCCGTCCCGATCTGCATCGGCGAAACCTTCCAGTGCATCCGGAATAAGATCGCCGTCGGTATCAATACTGCCCAATTCCGGCAATGATGGCTGCACCAGCAGGTAAAGCTGTGCTGTGGCACTCTGCGCCGGACTGCCATTGTCCGTTGCTGTGACACTGATCGGATACACACCCGGTGACAGCGAGGACGGATCTAAAGTGCGGCGGTTAGCATCACTCCCACTCAATGACACCGAGGATTGCCAGGTCAGCGTCAACACATCGGCCGCGTTGGCATCTGTCGCAGTTGCATCCAGCGTGACAAGGCCACCGTTGCGACTGACCGTCAGTCGGTTTTCACCTTGTTGGCTTGAGTTCAGGCTCAGCACCGGTGCCACATTATTTTCTGTGATCTGCACTGTGGTGCTGCGCTGTGAACCAGCATTGACACTGCCAAGCGTAATGACCACAGTTTCATTGTTATCACTGACCGCATCGTCCAACACCCCGAATTCCAGGCTGGTACTGAGGCCACTGCTGATTTCAACAGTACCACTGCTCAACGTATGGTCGTTGCTGCCGGCACTGCCAGACACTGTGTAAGGCACCTGCACCGGATACTTCACCGCAGGACCATTGAGTAGCACTTCGACACTGACTGTACTGCCCTCGCTGACCACCTGATTTTTACTCAGCGACACCAGCGGACTGACCCGCACTCGCTGCGATTTGGTCGCAGAATTGCCATCGGCATCGGTCGCCTGCCAATACACCACATGTTCACCCGGCGCAAAGAACAGCGAGCCATTGAGCAGCGAAACCCGCAGCCTGCGGCCATTTCTGTCAACTGCAGTCGCAGTTCCCAGCTGTACACGGGTAAATAATGCAGTAGCCATGACTTCAACATCGGCCGGCACTGTGATCACCGGCAGCAGTTCGTTGGCTGCACCAGTGATCGTCAGACTGACGATCGCGGTTGCCAGGCCTTTTTTACCATCACTGACACTATATTTGAGCTCAACCGGGCCCGTGTATTGCGCCGGCGCAGTGTAACTCAGGCTGGTACCGCTGACCGTCACAGTCCCGACAGCGGCCGAAGCGCCGGCCAGCTGTAAGGTGTCGCCATCCGCATCTTTATCATTGCCAAGCACGCTCAGCACATATTGGTCATTATTGCTGCGCGCCAGACTCAACACATCATCCACTGCGACCGGTGCATCGTTGACCGGCGTAACAGTCAGGTCGTAGGTTGCCGCTGCAGAACTTTGCATTGCATCTTTGACAATAAAACTGAGGCTGTCTGTGCCATGGTAGTCTTGTTGCGGTGTGTACAACCAGGCGTTGCCACTTTGGCTCAGAGTACCGTGTTTTGGCTGGGTCTGGATTTGCACTATCAATGCATCGCCGTCAGCGTCAGTTCCGCCGAGCTCAATACTGGCTGGTTCATCCTCATTCAGTGTGCTACTCCCTGGCGTCGCCACCGGTGCGGTATTCGCCAGCACTTCGATACTAAAGGCCGGCAGGCTGGCGCTGGCTTTGCCGTCGCTGACACTAATCACGATACCACCGCTCAGGCCGGCATCACTTTGTGCCGGGGTACCGGACAGACTGCCGTTAGCAGGATTAAAGCTGGCCCAGCCCGGTTTATTGCTGATGTTAAAAGTCAGAGTGTCATTGGCATCCGCATCACTGGCTGTCGGAGTGAAGCTATATGCCGCGCCGGCTTTGACGCTGGTTGCTGGGGTTCCGCCAATCACCGGTGCTTTGTTCCCTGTTTGCACTGTGATGCTAAAAGCCGGCAAGCTGGCACTGGCTTCTCCATCACTGACACTGATGACAATATTGCCGCTGGCCCCTACATCCGTTTCGGCAGGCGTTCCGCTGAGGGTACCGGTACTGCTGCTGAAGCTGGCCCAAGCCGGCACATTGCCAGCGCTGAAGATCAGTGTTGTACCGGCATCCGCATCGCTTGCTGTAGGCGTAAATGTATAGGCCACACCTGCAGTTGCTGTTGTTGGCGGTGTGCCCGAAATAACCGGAGCTACATTCAGGCTGACCGGCACCACAGCATTGGAAGCCACAGAGGGACTACCTGTACCCGCGGCGTTCGTGGCTGTGACGGTAAAGGTATAACTTTGACCTGTAGTCAGGCCGCTAATTGTCGCCGGAGAACCAGCAACATTGACCGGAGCGCTGGCAGGCGAGCTGTTGACGGTATATCCGGTAATAGCTGCACCGCCATTGGAGGCCGGCGCAGTAAAGGTCAGACTGACACTGGTTGCCCCTGTCACAGTCGCAGTCCCAATCACCGGCGCATCTGGAACGACAGCGTTGACAGTGAAACTACGGCTGACCTGAGTTGCCGCCAGATAACTGCCGTTACCAGCCTGATCTGCGTTGATAGTACAAGTGCCAACCGCAACAAAAGTCAAAGCGCCACCGCTGGTGATAGTACAAACGCCTGTGGTACTGGAAGTGAAAGTCACCGTCAGACCAGAATCGGACGTAGCAGTCAGCGTTGGCGTAGTGCCGAAGTTCTTAGCGCCCGGATTAGCGAAAGTGATGGTTTGCGCTGCTTTTGGCGTGATGCTGTTCGATACAGCGGAAGCAGGGCCAGTGCCGGCTGAATTATCTGCCGTCACAGTGAACGTGTAAGCCTGACCATTGGTCAGCCCCGTTACCACAATCGGCGAACCGGCGCCATTGACCGGTGCGACATCAGCCGGACTGACAGTTACGGTATAACCGGTGATAGTGGTTCCACCGGTATTGACTGGTGCCGTAAAGGCGACGCTGGCCTGAGTATCGCCTGCAGTCGCAGTCACTGCAGTGGGCGTACCGGGAACGACCGCACTCACCGTGAAACTGCGGCTGACTTGCGTGGCTGGCAGATAACTGCTGTCACCGGCCTGATCCGCATTAATAGTACATGTCCCGGTGGTGACAAAAGTCAGAGCACCGCCACTGGTCACGGTACAAACGCCAGTGGTACTGGAAGTGAAAGTCACCGTCAGACCAGAGGTCGAAGTCGCCGTCAGCGTTGGGCTGGTACCAAAGTTCTGCGCCCCTGGGTTAGCAAAGGTAATAGTTTGTGGTGCAGCCGGTGTCACACTATTCGACGCCGCTGACGCGGAGCCGGTGCCGGCCGAGTTGGTCGCAGTAACGCTGAAGGTATAAGCGACGCCGTTGGTCAGCCCTGTCACTGTAATGGGCGAACTGGCAGCTGTACCAGTGATCCCTCCGGGGCTCGACGTCACAGTGTAACCACTGATATTGGCACCACCATTGCTGGCCGGTGCGCTGAATGTCACAGAAGCTTGTGTATTGCCCGCTGTGGCGGTGCCGATAGTGGGCGCGCCTGGCACTACCGCATTGACGGTAAAAGTCTGAGACACTGTTGACGCGGCATTAAAACTGCCATTGCCGGCCTGGTCGGCATCAATTGTACAGCTCCCTGCTGTCACAAAGGTTAAAGCACCGCCGGACGTAATAGTACAAACGCTGGTGGTACTGGAAGTAAAAGACACCGTCAGACCAGAATCCGAGGTTGCTGTCAGCGTTGGCGTAGTGCCAAAGTTCTTTGCGCCTGGATTCGCAAAAGTGATCGTCTGATCAGCCTTTGGTGTCACCGCAGCGCTGGCGCCAGATGCAGTGCTGGTGCCAATGGCATTGGTTGCGGTTACAGTAAAGGTGTAAGCGGTGCCGTTGGTTAGCCCACTGACTACTATGGGGGAGCTCGCGCCGGTACCGGTGAACCCTCCGGGACTGCTGGTCACGGTATAACTGGTAATAGCTGACCCGCCATTATTGCCCGGAGCGGTAAATGCGACACTGGCCTGGCCATTACCAGGCGTCGCCACGCCGATGGTCGGTGCGTCCGGCGCTGTGGGGATCGCCACAGTGTGAGCGGTGCCGCTGGTATAGGCCGACGGTCCGCTATTGTTCGCCGCATCACTGATATTGGTCGAACCATTCAGATTGACTTTAAGCGTGCCATTACCGCTGATACTACTCACTGTTACAGTTACACTACTACCGGACGACGCCGAAACCGCTGAGATAGTACCGGCAGCGCTACCAGTGGTGCCTAATGCAAAGTCGTCTGTCGAAATACCTGTGACTGCTTCATTAAAATTCACGGTGAAATCAACACTGGTGTCGGTCGAGACAGCGCCGCCAACCGGTGAAGTGCTGGTGACCGTGGGCGGCACACCATCGACCACCAGAGCTTTGTTGTTCCCCAGAGAATTGGCGGCACCCGGTGAAGCCAGTGTCAGAGTTGCATTATTACCTGCGGCGTCACGAATAGTCCCGCTGTTCAGCGCCAGCGAATTTGTTGCGACGTAATCCAGATCGTTGCTGTTGTCACCATTTTGCACTGTATAGTTGAATGTTAAGGTCGTGCTGCCACTGCCACTGGCATAATTAATAGTCCGGTCTGTACTACCGGTTTCCAGCGTCAGTTGAGGGGTGCCGGTCACAGTCACAACTTCAGCAAAATTGACCTGAATGCTGATGCTGTCGCCAAGTTTATAAGTTCCATTGGCCGTACTGGCAGTGATACCACTGACTGTAGGAGCCACGCCGTCAATCACAAGATTTTTATTGGCACCAAGCGAATTCGCGGCACCGGGAGTTGCTAATGTCAGAGTTGCATTGTTTGCCGATGAATCTTCGATGTCGCCGCCATTTAATATCAGAGCGTTGGTGGCGGTATAGTCGAGATCAGTCGAGAGGTCTCCCGCCTGCACGGTATAACTAAAAGTCAGCGCAGAAGTTCCGCTGCCGCTACTGTAGTTGACTGTCCGGTCTGCGGTGCCTGTTTCCAGCGTTAGCTGCGGTGTACCGGTGACGGTGACATTTTCATCAAAATTCACCTGGATACTGACGGCGTCGCCAATTTTATAAGTGCCATTGGCGGTTGACGAGGAAACGGAGGTGACGGTTGGGGATGTGACGTCTACTTCGGCAAAATCAATTTGGTCCATAGAAATCGCGAGGATTTTTCCATCAGCGACTGCAAATCTCACTTGATCAATATTGGTCCAGGCACTGCCAAAAGTGAGTAAACCAGCATTGGCTGTATTTCCTGAACTGGAATCTTCTGCGCCGGTAGTCTGGCGATCGTAAATGATGGCCGCATTGCCTGTGCCATAAGTACCATCTGCAGTAAAGGTCACTGTTGCTGTTACAACCGGGTTACCGTCGTTATAGCCAGTTACCGTATAAATTTCAGCAGTTCCTGATCCCCCGCCCCACACTTCTGCACGTAAGGAAACTAATTTGAAGTTGTCGGTATTATTTGCAGATGCGAACTGAAAAAACGTACCCGTATTAGTCCCATACCAAATAGAAATAATGCCATTTCCACTACCTAATGTCGGTAACCCACCTGTAACATTGCTAATAGTGTCGACGCGTATTGCATCATTAGAGGAATCTGCCGAGTACACAACACCGTCAAAAGTAATAGTTGGATTATTCTGAGTGGCACTCTCCTGCGGACTGATCGCATCGAAATTCTGGTCTGCTGGAGCTGCAGCCCAGGCTGCTGTACAAAACAAACCTAGGCTAAACAATACCGTTCTGCAAAAGTCCATGACTTGTGATCCTGTCGCTGTCCAAAGAACTAACAGTGTAGTTATTGTTTAAAAAAATCGCAGCAGAACACAGCAAATATCGGAACAACATGTAGCAGACGACAAGCTGTAGGCAGCTCAGCGCCAGGACCATTCCCGGTTAAACACCGAATCCTTTTGCTGCTGATGGCTGGCAATCAGCAAAATGCCGTGCTGCTGAAAAGCAGCCAGCCGCTGCAGCAGTTGTTGCGCTAACTGTTGCTGCAGGCCGGCGAAGGGTTCGTCGAGTAATAACACGGCTGGTTTTTGTAGCAGTAAGCGTGCTAAGGCAAAACGTTTTAATTCGCCGCCGGACAAACCGACGCCATAATCGCCCAGCACCGTCAGCAAGCCTTGCGGCTGGTGCGCCAGCCAGTCGTCCAGCCCAACCAGCGTCAATACCTGCACAAGTTCTTCATCCGTGGCGTCCGGCTTGGCCAAACGCAAGTCCGCCGCCACCGACAAACCAAATAAATAAGGCCGCTGCGGCAGATAACCGATGTGGCGATACAGCGCAGCTTCGGGCCATTGCTCCAGTGTCAGGCCCTGCAACTGCACTGCACCACCTAAAGCAGGTATTTCTGCTGCCAGCGTTTGTAGCAAACAGCTTTTGCCACTGCCGGACGGGCCTTTTAGCAGCACCATATCACCTGCTTTAAAGCTGGCGCTGACCTCACCGAGCGGCTGCAAAAAGCCAAATCGCAACTGTTGGATGTCCAACCGGATATCCTGTTGCAAATCTGGCGTAGCAGCCATCGTTTCATCTGGCAAAGCTAACCTGTGATCTGTCCCTGCCAGCACATTGCAGCGCTGCTGCGCCGCTCTGAGCTGACCATAACTTTGTGGCAGCAACACCAGCGGCAACAGTAGCTCAGTGAGCCCCAGCCAGGCCAGCACTAACCCCAGCCATAACGGCACCGCGAGCGGAAACGGGAGTCCAGTCTGCCAGACGTTCAGCATCGGCCAGCATAAAGCGGCGAGCCCCGCCAGCATCAGCAGCTGTAGCGCAAACTGCGCTGCCAGCTGGCCAAACTGCTGGTGTTGCTGCAATTGCAGCAGCTGCTGATCCAATCGGAGAAATTGCTGCTGCCTTTGCTGCCAATGGCCGGTGGTTAACAAGGTGGTCAACAATTGCAGGTTTTCCAGTAACAGGCCACGGCGGTGTCCCTGTTGCTGTATGTCTGAAACAGCTTGTTGCACAGGGCTACGCGCACCGGGGCTGCACCACCACATCGCCACAACAAGCGGCAACAGCAACAATGTTGTTACAGGCCAGAAAGCCGCGGGCAGCAACAGAAACACCAGCAGCAAAAAGGCAGCGCTCAGCAGACTGGCATAACCCAATGGATTCAGTAGCCGCAGCGGTAGCTGATCTAACAGGTCAATGTCGGCTATCAAGCGCTGCAAGCGGTCACCGCCGGCCAATATTGTGGTGCCGGTTCGCTGTGAAAGCGCGACAAATACCCGCAACCGCAGTACCGCCAGCAAGCGCAGCACCAGCGCATGCGACACCAGCCGTTCGCCATAACGACCGGCGGTGCGCACAATGGCAAAGAGCCGGATCAATGCGCCCGGCCTTAAATAATTAAAACTGGCGCCGACGCCGGCTGCTGCCGCCGCGCTGATAAACCAGCCTGACCAGGCCAGTAACGCGACTGCCGCCATGACTGTCAGCAGGCCTAAACTGAAACTTAAGCTCCAGCCACCTTTGTGACTGAGCCATAAATCCCGTAGGCGGATGCCGGGCTTTGCACGGGCCTTCATGTCAGGTCTCCGATATCACGACGGCCCAACAGTTGGCCCTGACTAAACTGCAAAGCCGCATCAAGGAATCCAAGCTGCTGCCACTGATGGCTGGCGATGAGCAAGGTACGGCCGCTACTGAGCTTTGCCAGCAACAACGCCAGGTCCGCCGCAGAGTCCTGATCTAACTCGGCAAAAGGCTCATCCAGCAGCCACAAAGGCCGGTCTGCCAGTAATAACCGCGCCAGACACAGCCGCTGTTGCTGGCCACCAGACAACCCCTGGCCAGCTTCGCCCAATCGATAGTCCAGTGCATCAGCGTCGCCAAGCTCAGCCAGCAAACCGACTTGTTGCAGGCAAGCCCGCAGCGCGGCGTCACTGGCCGCGGGCTTGGCCATGCGTAAATTCTCCGCTACTGAGCCAGCGAATAATTCCGGCGTCTGCGTCAGATAACTCAGCTGTTGCCACAGCTGTGGTCTGTTTGCTGCTGCAACCGGCTGACCAGCGAATTGATAGTCACCGTCAAAGTCAGCAAAACCAGCCAACAGCTGCAAAAATGACGACTTGCCGCTGCCGCTGTCACCGCAGAGCAACAATCGCTCTCCGGCGTTGATTTGTAATGCTGGAATGATTAACCGCGGCAGCTGCGCACTGCCAAGCCGAACTTGTGTCAGCTGCAGCAGCGGCAGCACTTTATCGCTTGAGTCAAAGTGATGCAGGTTGGCGTTCAACAGACTGGCCGATGGCGAATTACCAACCGGCGTGACAGGTTCAGGCAACAACCACACAGGTTTGAGTGCCAGCGCCGCCGCCTCGGCCTGCGCTTTGGCATGATAATCACTACCAAGCTGGCGCAGCGGCTGATAAAACTCTGGTGCCAGTAACAAAATAAACAGTGCCGGCGCAAAAGCGACCGGCACTTCACCTTTGGCCCAGGGCAATTCACCCAAAAGCCCAAGGCCTAAATACAACGCCACCAAGGCGATAGCCAGCGAGGCGAATAACTCCAGCACCGCGGTCGACAAAAACGCCAGCCTGAGTACCTGTAACGAACTGCTGCGATAACGCTCTGCGGCATATTCCAGCTGCGCTGTCGCCTGCGGAATAGCATTGAGCCGGCGCAGCAATGTCAGCCCCTGCAGAAACTGCCACAGCCGCCCGCCCATCCGGCCCAGCTCCGCCAATTTTTCACTGCTGGCTTTGCTGGCCTCGCGGCCCACTAACACCATAAACAACGGCACCAGCGGCGCAGTCAGCAACAATAACAACCCCGCCAGCAGGCTGTGCCAGCAGACGACCACCGCAATCAGCAGCGGCGTCCAGATCACCAGAAACAGCTGCGGCCAATAACGGCTGACATAACCGTCCAGCGCATCAACCTGCTCTGTGAGTAAGGTCGACAGCACACCATCGCTGCCAAAACGTTGTCGCGCCGGCCCTTGCGCCGCCAGCCGGTTCAGCAACTGCTGGCGCAGGTTTGTCCGTAGCAAACGACTGCTGTGTTGGGTCAGGCCATCACGCAGCAACAAACACAGCTGACGCAGCACAAAGGCCAGCGCAAATTGCCATAACAAAACAAATGGAAATGCCGTCGCCGGCATGCCGTCTGACAGCCCAGCATCCGCAACAGAAGCGGCCAGCATGGCATCTGCAATCAGCGCCAGACACCACATTTGCCACAGCAACAGCGGCACTGACAAAGCCGCTGCCAACACAGCCAGCAGCAGCTTTGGCCGGTACGGCTTTAGCCACTGCTGTAAAAGCGGCCGGACACTAGCCAGAGCAGATTTAGTCAGAACCAGAGTCCTCTTCGGCGTAGCCATTTAATTCCAGCCACATCGCATTGATAATGCCAAAAGAACAGGCCAGCAATACCCCTAAAATCCAGGCGAAATACCACATGTTGTTGTCCTTCTATCAATACAAAGAATGGGAGTTGTCATGCACTCGCTGCGCATTAATCCGGCCAAACATCTTGATATAACTCCAGATGGTGTAACCAAGCACAATGGGCACAAAGACACAGGCCACAAAAAACATGATTTTTAACGTCAGTTCACTCGATGTCGCGTCCCACATCGTCAAACTGTGGTTTGGCATTGAACTGGACGGCAAAACAAAAGGGAACATCGCAATGCCACAGGTCAGGATCACGCCAGCCTGACCCAATGAACTCAGCAGGAATGCCAGCGCGCCTTTGCCTGCTTTACTGAGCAACCCGCTCAGCGCAAATGCCGCCACGCCTAATACCGGGGCCAGCCACAGCAGCGGATAATCAGCGAAATTTTGCAGCCAGGCGCCACTGCGTACTTCCACGGTTTTACTGACCGCATTGTTAATGGCATTACCATCTAAAGTGCTGGTAACCACATACCCATCGATGCCGGCATTCAGCCAGAACCCAGCCAGCACAAACAAAGCCGCAGCGCCTAATCCGGCTATAAAACCGGCGGTTTGACTGCGTTTTTGAATGTCGCCTTCAGTTTTCATCTGCAAGTAAGCTGCGCCCTGACAAACAAACATCAACAGGCTTAGCACGCCAACCAACAAGGCAAAGGGGTTTAACAGCGCAAAGAAACTACCGGTGTATTTAATGCGCAGCAGTTCGTCAAAATGAAACGGCACGCCTTGCAACAAATTACCAAAGGCCACACCAAAAATGATTGGCGGCACAGCCGAGCCAAAGGTCAGCGCCCAGTCCCAGTTGCTACGCCAGGCCGGATTTTCCAGCTTGGAGCGATAATCAAAGCCAATCGGCCGCATAAACAAGGCCGCCAGCGTCAGCATCATCGCCAGATAAAAACCACTGAAGGCGGTGGCATACACCGGCGGCCAGGCGGCAAACAAAGCGCCACCGGCGGTGATGAGCCAGACCTGATTGCCGTCCCAGTGTGGCGCCACAGCGTTAATCATCACGCGCCGGTCCATATCGTCTTTACCGACCACTTTTAATAAAGCGCCGACACCCATGTCAAAACCGTCGGTGATGGCAAAGCCAATCAACAACACGCCGACCAATAACCACCAGATAAATCTTAAAAATTCGTAATCCATGTTACACCTCAGTCGCTTTGCCGGTTTCGAAATCGTATTTGCCGGTATGCAGGCTGGACGGGCCTTTGCGGGCGAAATGCTGCATCAGCCAGACTTCGATAATCAGGAAAATGGTATAAAGCACTGAAATCAGGATCAGGCTGGTCCAGATCTCGGCCGGCGTTAACCCCGAAGCCGCCATATGAGTCGGTAACACTTCACCGACCGCCCAGGGCTGACGGCCATATTCAGCGACAAACCAGCCAGCTTCACAGGCGATCCACGGCAGTGGCAAGCCCAGCACGGCGGCGCGTAACAACCAGGTTGGTTTCTTTTCCAGCCGTTTGGCGCTGTAATAAAAACTCAGCACAAAAATCACCAAAAGCGCAAAACCGGCCGCCACCATAATGCGGAAGCTCCAGAACATCGGCGCGACTTTAGGAATACTGCCATCCACCGCCGCCTGAATTTGCTCCGGTGTGGCTTTGCTAGGGTCTTCTGCATATGCCGTGACCAACAGGCCATAGCCTAAGTCTTTTTTCACACTGTCAAACGCGGCTTTGGTCTCAGCAGAAGTGTCGCCGGCGCGCAGCAAGTGCAATAAACGGTAGGCTTCTATGCCGTTGATGATGCGGGCGCGGTGCTGTTCTTTTAAGTCTTTCAGGCCGCTGACCGGCTCATCCAGCGAACGGGTCGCAATCAGACCGAGCGCATATGGAATTTTCACCGCGTAGTCGGTGGTTTGTGTTTCACTGTTTGGCACGCCAATCACGGTAAAAGACGCCGGCGCCGGATGGGTGTCCCACTCGGCTTCCACCGCTGCCAGTTTGACTTTTTGCACGTCACCGAGCTCATAACCGGATTCATCGCCAAGCACAATCACTGACACAGATGCCGCCAGACCAAAGGCCGAAGCGATGGCAAAACTGCGACGGGCAAAGGCCAAATCGCGGCCTTTGAGCATATACCAGGCGGAAATCGCTAACACAAACATCGCGCCTGTGACATAACCGGCTGAGACCGTATGGACAAACTTCACCTGCGCCACCGGGTTGAAGATGACTTCACTGAAGCTGGTCATTTCCATCCGCATCGTCACATAGTTAAATTCAGCGCCGACCGGGTTTTGCATCCAGCCGTTGGCAATCAGGATCCACAGCGCCGACAGGTTAGAACCCAAAGCCACCAGCCAGGTCACCGCTAAATGCTGCACTTTGCTTAAGCGGTCCCAACCAAAGAAAAACAGGCCAACCAGTGTCGACTCGAGGAAAAACGCCATCAGGCCTTCAATCGCCAGCGGCGCGCCGAAAATATCGCCGACATAATGCGAATAATAGGACCAGTTGGTACCGAACTGGAATTCCATCGCAATACCGGTGGTGACCCCGAGCGCAAAGTTAATCGCAAACAACTTGCCCCAGAATTTGGTCATATCGCGGTAAATTTCTTTGCCGGTCATCACATAAACCGATTCCATGATCGCCAGTAAAAACGTCATACCGAGCGTCAATGGTACAAATAGGAAGTGGTACATTGCCGTAAAGGCAAACTGTAAGCGCGAGAGTTCGACGATATCCATCCACCGTCTCCTGTGTGTTTACTTAATCAATTACTAATATACAGTGCCATCACTGAAAGCGCCGTTGCTGAAAACCTTGTGTTTGATCGACATCAAATAAAACTACCGCCAAAGAGATACCTCAAGCGGCAGCTTATTGTCTGCCCGTCGCTGGAACTAAACTTTGATTAGCATCAAACTGGCGAAGAAGACCCCGCAACTCCGTCGCAAAAAGCGCAGTGCCTGAGGTCATAAATTCTGCTGAAGTATTGAAGTGGAATGATTTTTTTGCAAATGGGCGGCTGTCACCCTGTGCCAAAAACTGCTTAGTTGCCCGGCCTTGGCGTCAGCCCGGCGGCCTGATACAAAGCATCAATGCCCTGCATTTGCGTCAGCGCGTCTGCGCCACCGGTCAACGGTGTGGCGCCATGCTGCAGGCAATCCAGCAGATGTTGCAGCTGGTAGAAGTACGTCGTGTGCCCGTCGGTCTGTGGCGGCATTTGCCGCGACTCAGCCTGCAGCGGGCTGTCAGCCGTGGCCGCTGTCAGCCGGAACTGACAACCCTGCTGCGGTGCGACCAGATTATCAATGGTCAGGCTCCCCAGCGTGCCTTCCAGTTGCAGATAAGCCAGATGCTGCGTGCCCAGATGTTCCGCCATCGAACAGCCCAGATAAGCGGTCAGCACCGGCGCTGTTGCCGGCATAAATAATAGTTCTGCACTGAAACTGCTGTCCACTTGTGGTCTGGAACAAATCGCGCCGGCTTGTTGAATGAGAAAGTTATCGCCAAACAAAGTGCGTAACCAGTGCAGCGGATAACAACCTAAATCCATTAAAGCGCCGCCGCCAAGCGCCAGCTCATGGCGCAGCGAACCGGCAAATGCCGGGATCCGCACTGAAAAATGGCTACGCGCCGTGTGAATGTCGCCGAGAACTCCACTGTGCACCAGTGCCTCGACTTGCAAAAACAACGGATGAAAGCGGTAATGGTAGCCTTCCAGCAACAACACTTGCTGCGCACGGGCGGCCTCCAGCATGGCTTTGGCCTGCCATGCGTTCATCGCAAAAGGTTTTTCGCACAGCACATGTTTGCCGGCACGCGCGGCGGCGATGCTCCAGGGCGCGTGCAAAGACGCAGGTAAGGCGTTGTACACCAGATCAATGTCCGGGTCGTCCAGCAACGCCTGATAACTGCCATAACTTCTGGCAATGACATGTGCAGAAGCAAAGGCGTCGGCTTTAGCCTGGGAGGATGCCGCCACCGCCACTACTTCAACGCGCCCGGCCAGCAATAATGCCGGCTCCAGTATGGCGCGTTTGCTGATCCGCGCCGCACCTAACAGGCCAATCCGTACTTTGGCCGGCGCACGGGCGGGAACAGATGACTTTACCGGCATTGCGGACTCCTTTGGGTTGTTAAAGTGCTGACAATGGCAACAACATACGCAGCCGGTAGGTCTGGCCCGGCACAATGTCCACCAGCAGGTGATCTGCCAGCAACTGGTCACCAAGATACAGCTCAGCGCTTTGCATACCGGCCTGCCGCGTCAAATTAAGTTCAACAGTCGCGCCACGGAATTGCCGGCGCACCGACGCCTCCGGCCAGTGCGATGGCAGTTGCGGCTGGATCCGCAGCCCCGCGCCTTCGCCTTTCAGGCCAAACAAATGTTCTATCAGGCAACGATATACCCAATGCACAGTGCCGGTATTAAACAGCTGACTGGAGCGGCCAGCCGTGCGTGGATACTGGCTATAAGCGCCGCGATAATAATTCGGCAGAAACACCGGCAACTGGCCACGCTTGCGCTGATCGCCCTCATCATCTGACGGCAGCATCTGGCGCAGCGTGTGAAAAGCGCGGTCGGCATCGCCGATTTGATACAAGGCATACAGATAAAAGGCCGCCGCATGGTTATACACAGAGCCATTTTCAGCCGAACCGGGGAATTTTTGCGTGACCCGGCCAACATCGTCGCGCATCGCGGTATAAGCCGGTGCCAGCATTTGCACGCCATAAGGCGTTTGCAGCTGAGCATCCACCGCCTGCAACAAGGCCTGCTGCTGTGCCGGGCTGGCCGCGCCGCTTAACAGCGCCCAGCTTTGTGGATTAAGATAAATCCGGCCTTCCTGGTCTTTGCTGATACCAAACACCACACCATCGTCGGTGATGCCCCGGCCATACCACTGGCCATCCCACAGATACTGATTCACCGCCTGATTAAAAGCAGCAGCTTTGGCCCGGTAGTCGTCCGCCAGCACTTTTTCACCCTGGGATTCCAAAAGTTCCGCCCAGGTGTTCAGCGCATAAGCGGCAGCGAGACTGAGCCAGCCCGACACCCCACGGCCTTTGTAGCCGACCATATTCATCGGGTCGCACCAGTCGCCCTGCTCGATATAACTTAAACCACGGTCGTCTTTTTTCTGCCAAAGCCAGGCCATAGCGCGGTGCAGATGTTCGCGCACTGTGGTCGTGCCGGCGGCTGTTTCTTTATAGCTGACTTGTTCGTCCAACACAGACCAGTCGTTGGTTTCATCCAGATAAGCACGCAGAAATAACGGCAGCCAGACACATTGGTCAGTATGCGGCACCTGATTGATATATTTCAGCTGCGCGTCCGGATGCAGCAAAATCCCATCCGGCATTTCGCCGCTCTGATGCTGCTGCGACAGCGCCGTCAGCAGTGCCTGCCGTGCCGTCTGCGGTGCCAGATAGGCCATGCCCATATTGTCCTGCAGATAGTTGCGCGTCTGCGGATCTGTGGTCAGCCGGTTCACCTCGCCGTGGTAATAGACCTGACGCGGCAGCCACTGATTCACAAAATTATCCAGGCCCGCATCCGGCGTGTGAATTTGAATAGCGGGTGTGATAGCGTCCATATGCGTCTGACTTTGCGCAATAGCTGCAGCAAAACCATCGGTCTGTGACGCACCAAAAAAGCGTTCACGAATGGCGGCAATTTCAGCCAGATCTTTGGCCGGGCCAAACACAAAGCGGAATAATTCGTTGGCGCCGGCAGCCAGCACAACATCGTACTGCAGCACACAAGCCGGTGTTTCATAATCGGCGTTGCCGTTTGCCAGCCGTTCGGCGCTGAGACCAGCAGGTGCTGCCAGACCGCCTTCACCTTCAAACTGCTGCTGATTGGCTTCCCACGCCAGCGGCGCGCGTTCTGCCAGTAAAAAGGTCTGATCTTTAAAGTCTTTTTGTTTGAAATAGTCCGGATATTTCTGATACGGCGTCACGCTGCTGCACACCAGCGCCTGTAAATCCGCTGCATAACGGCCGCCCTGATTCATCCAGGACATATACCCCACCGGAAAATACGGGTACAGACTGAGCCGGCGTGTGGCAGTGCCTAAATTTCGCACCCGTAGCTGCCAAAGCTCCAGCGGTGCATCCGGCGCCAGACTCAGCCGCCATTCCAGCCGTAAATCATCCGTCAATTCCAGCTGCCAGCAGATGTCGGCACTGCCGGCGGAAAACACAAACTTTGCCGGGGCACGACGCACCGGTTCATACGGTACCGACCACAATTCGCCGCTGTCCTGATCTTTGACATAAACAAAGCGGCCCGGATGATGGGCGTAATACGGCTGCTCCGGCTGCATAAAAGTTTTGGCTTCCAGATTTGGCGCATGGGCGTATTTGGCCGGTTCCGGCTGCATAAACTGGGCAGTGGCATAACCGCGGCAGTTCAGCTGGATCATCATGGCCTGATTCCATAAAAATGCGGCGGCCTGCGGCATGGCGGTGGCACTGAATAATTGATAACGCTGCCCTGTAGCGTCCGGATTCATCAAAGGCATCAGGTTTTACTCCCGGAAATATCGGTACTGGAAACTTCTTGATCAGCAGCAACACGCCGCGCGGCCAGCTCTTGTTGCAGCGCATGGACCTGGGCTTCAGACAACGGATAACACCACATCACCGCTGCTGCCAGTAGCGCGACGACACCGGGGATCACCGACATCAGCCACAAAATACCTTGTTGCGAACCGGCGTTTTGTTCCGCGTTGGCGACATACCCCAGCAGCGCCAGCACCCAGCCAATAGTGGCAGAAGCCAGCGCCCCGCCGAGCTTTTGCGAAAAAGTCGCCGCCGAAAATGTCATGGCGGTGGCGCGCCGGCCGGTGCGCCATTCGTTGTAATCCGCGCTGTCGGCATACATCGAAAATGCCAGCGGCGACTTGGGCCCCAGCACAAAACCAATCGCCAGATTGAGCGCAAACACCAGTGTGATGTTGTCCGGCGGCACAACATACAGCGCCAGCGACATCAGGCCGGCCAGGCTCATCAACAACATCATCAGAGTTTTCTTCGGCAGAAAACGCGTCATCAGCGGGGTCGATGCAGCGCCAAGCGCCAGCGCCAGCATATAACTCGACAAAAACTCGCCGACCAGCTGTGGCTGCTGCAGATAATATTTGAAGTAATACACCGCGCTGCTGGCGCGCATCGTGATGGTGATCATGATGACCAGCGCCAGGCAAAACAGCACCAGCCAGGGTTTGTTGCCGGCCAAATCGCGGATGTCCTGCCACACCGGTGCCGGCACAGTGCAAACCGGCTGAATACGTTCGCGTGTGCTGGCAAAAGTGCAGAGAAACAGCAACGCTGCGGCGAGGCCAAACAGCCCCATCGTCAGCTGCCAGCCAAGCACTTCGTCGCCCTGCCCCAACAGTGGCACCAGCTTAGGCGTCAGATAAGTGACTAAAATGCCGCCGGTAAAACCGCCGATAAAACGGAAGCTGACCAATGTGGTGCGGTCCTGACTGTTGGCGGTGATGACGCCAGACAACGCCGAATACGGAATATTTATGCCGGTATAAATCAGCATCAGCAGGCTGTAGGTGCCATAAGCCCAATATAATTTGCCGTCGGCGTCGAGGTCGGGTGTGGTGTAAGTCAGCACACCAGCGCCCGCCAGTGGTAACGCCAGCCACAGCAGATAAGGCCGGAATTTACCAAAACGCGTGCGGGTGCGGTCGGCAATAGCGCCCATCATCGGGTCGGTAAAAGCATCAATAATTTTGGTGATCAGCATCATAGTGCCAGCCGCGGCGGCAGAGATGCCAAACACATCGGTATAAAAAATCAGTAAAAAGGCCGAGATATTGGCCCAATAGAAGTTAAAGCCGATATCGCCGACGCCGTAACCGACTTTTTCGCCAAGCCCCAGCCGCTGCTGCAGTGCACCTGTGGTCTGTTGTCCTTCACCTGCGCTGGCGCTGCTGATGGTTGTGTTTGTCATTGTGCTAACCCTGTATCATCCGGCACGGTCACTTCGCCGGTTTTGTGTTAGCGCTATCAGCGGTTCGCTGCAACGCCTGTAATATGCTTTTAACTTGTTCCGGCAACGGCAGCCGCAGGTCCAGCCACAACACATCCGGCTCTAATACCGGCACCTGCATCGTCGCGAGCTGACTTTGCAGCATCGATTCCGGCATAAAATGCGCGGTGCGGGCACGTAACCGTGCCGCCAGCACGTCGGCCGGCCCGTGCAGGTAAACAAATAATGGTGCTGCGGCCGAGGCGCGGATCTGCGCCCGTTGCTGCTGAATCAGACCGGAGTAACTCAGCACTGTCGGCAGCCCGCTGGCCTGTTGTTGCTGCAGCGCCTGACATAACAATCCGACCCAGTGCTGGCGCAGTTCTGCGGTTAACGGCTGGCCAGATGCCATCATTTGTTTGGCGGTGGCGGAATGAAAATCGTCGCCTTCCAGATAGGTCCAGCCCAGCGCGTCCGCGCAATGCCGCGCCAGTGTGGATTTGCCGCTGCCGGCCACCCCCATCAGAATTAACGTCTGCGGCTGTTGTGCAGCGGCGTCCGGGGCCGCCGCAGGGCCTGTGATCTGTGCAGGGGAGCTTGATGCTGATGGGTCGTCAGCTGCGGTATCACGCGGCATCTGCCTGTCCTTCTTTTGCTGCTATCCGGCGCTAAGCCCCGGGAATGATGAAATCGCTTACAACAATGCAGACACAGCTTAATTCAGACAAAATGTTAGCGCAACCATTTTGACCGCAAGACTGCTTTTCCGCTATGGTAAGCCGATGATTGAATGGTGTCGCTGCTGCAGCACCATTCGCAGCAAAACCCGCAGGACTGGTGCCGATGAATCGTAAACCCAATTTAAAAGATGTGGCTGAACTGGCCGGTGTCAGCGCTATCACTGTGTCGCGGGTGCTGACCACACCGGAGAAAGTGTCCGACAAGCTGCGACAAAAAATTGAACAGGCCATTCACGAACTGGGCTATATCCGCAACCACGCCGCCAGTGCGCTGGCTTCCAACCGCTCCGGGGTGTTGGCGGTGATTATTCCGTCTTTGTCGAATATTGTGTTTAACGAAGTGCTGCAGGGCATTTACAGCGCGGTGAAACCGCACCAGTTGCAGGTTATTCTCGGTGATTGCCATTATTCGCCGCTGGAAGAAGAAAAACTGATCGCCACTTTGTTAAGTCAGGCGCCGGAAGGGGTGATCCTGACCGGTACCGATCAAACCGATTACGCCCGCAAACTGCTGCAAAACGCCGGTATTCCGGTGGTGCAGCTGATGGAACTGACAGACCAACCCATTGATATTAATATCGGTTTTTCCCATCTGGACGCTGGCATGGCGATGACCCAACATTTGCTGGCGCGCGGATATCGCCGGATTGGCTTTCTCGGCGCCAGGATGGACCCGCGCACACAACAACGCCTCGCCGGCTTTAAGCGCGCGATAGAAGACTGGAACCTGACACAGGCCCGTGAGTCTCAGGCACTGTGCCAGCAGTTTGTGGTCACCACCGGTCAGTCGTCGTCGATTAAACTCGGCGGCCAGCTATTGCAGGCGGTGATGGCCGAATCGCAGGGCCAGTGTGACGCGGTATTCTGCTGTAACGACGACCTGGCGCTCGGCGCGCTGTTTGAAGCACGCAAGATGAATCTGCGGGTGCCAGCCGACCTTGCCATCGCCGGTTTTAACGACCTTGAAGCCTCAGCGCTGGTCGAACCCGGCATTACCAGCGTAGCCGCACCGCGCTTTGCCATGGGTAAACAGGCGGTGGAACTGCTGATGCAAAAAGCCAGCGGCAACCAGACGGAATTCCCGCCCATTGATGTGGGTTACAGCATCATGGTACGCGGCTCGACCTGACTTTTTATCGGATAAAGGATGGCAAAATAACCTGATGACGCCTTCAACTCACCCACTGTTCTGGCGCGATAACAACCTGCCTTTTGTTGAATTAAGGTGGGTGCAGGATGGACGCAAAGTCACTTACGCGCTGCATTCGCATCGGGAATGGTCTTTAGGGGCAATTCTGGCAGGGCAAAGTGAATTCCTTTGCGAAGACCGGCTGCATGATGTCGAACAGGGCGCATTTGTCATGATGAACCCGGAGCAGCCGCATGCCTGTAATCCGCGGCAGGGCTCAGCCTGGTCTTATTATATGCTGCACCTGGACAAAGACTGGTTGGCTGATTTTTTAGCACAATCCGGCGTTCGGACTGTCCAAGAATGGCGCGATACCAGCCTGGAAACATGGTATGAAAGCCAATTGTTTGGCGATTTTGTATTGATGGCCGAATACCTGATGTCATCACAATATTCGCCGGCAGACAAAGCACAAAAACTGAAGGTCTTTCTGCGCAGCTTTTTTATCCGGCTGGACCAGCAACCACAGCAAACGGAGACACTATTACCCCCCAATCCTTTGTATCGGGTTGCCCATTATCTGAGTGAGCATTGTGAAGAGGACCGCGCGATAGCCAGCATCAGTGCTGAGTTTGGTTACAGCGCCGGTTATTTAGTCCGCGCCTTTAAACGGCATTTTAATATGACCCCGCATGCCTACCGGCTAAACCGCAGAGTACAGCTGAGTCAGCAGGCATTAAAACAAGGTGAAGCCATCGCAGCCATTGCCTTGAATACAGGTTTTAGCGATCAGGCGCATTTCCAGCGGGTGTTTAAACAACGGGTAGCTGCGACACCGGATCAGTATCGCCGCTCTGTGTCGAAACCCTCTTAAAGCACCAGCGGAACGCAACTGGCCGCCAGCAACAGCGCCAGGCTTTTATTCAACAGCCGCACGCTGGCCGGCTTTTGCAGATAATGCCGCAGGGCAATACCAGCCCACAGCCAGGCAGACAACGACAACCAACAAATCGGCAGATAAATACCGGCAAATATCAGCACCTGGCTGGTATCCGCCGCTGGAATATAAGCCGCGATCCCTGACAACGAAGCCAGCCAGGCTTTGGGATTGAGCCATTGCATCAAAGCGCCGGTGACAAAATCCGGTGCTTTTTTGCCGGACTGTGCGGCGAGCTCACCGTTGTCGCTGAACAGCTGGTAGCTCAGGTACAGCAAAAACGCCACGCCCAACCATTGCAGCAACTGAGTCAGCACAGGTAACACCGACAGCACCTGCTGCAGGCCAACCCCTATCAGCACAAACAGCAAAATAAATCCAAGGGTGGCGCCTGTCACAAAGCGGAGCCCTGAGCGGATGCCATATCTGGCACCGGCGCTGACCGACAGCAGATTGACAGGGCCTGGTGAAAATGAAGCGGCAAAGGCAAATAAAGCCATCGACAATAACAAAGATGAGGTCATAACTTCTCCGGTAATGATGTTGCGAGCCGTTGACTATGCCCCCCCAAAACATGCCCGTATTGCACAAAACTGACCTTTTGCACGCAAAAATATTCGTGCGGGTTAAATCCAAATCCAACCCCACCTGCATCTAAGTTTCAGCACCTCACTTCATCTAACTTAAGGGAACCACCGATGCTGAAACTTTCCTTCAAATACTCCGCTACCGCACTGTTGGCGGCTGGTCTGTTGCCCGCCACGATGGCAGCGAACCTGACGCCGGCAGCGCTGCATCAGGTGCTGAGCCAAAAAGATGCTGAGTTTTTTGAACGCGGTTTTAATCAATGTGATTTGGCTTATCTGGATGCCAATGTCAGCGCAAAACTGAAGTTTTATCATGACCGTGGCGGTTTTCAGGACAAAGCGCTGTTTATGCAAAGTGTCCGGCAAAACCTCTGTAGTGACCCGGCGCACAAGCCGATTCGTAAACTGACCGCCGGCAGCTTACGGACTTTTCCGTTATACCAAGATCAGAAACTCTATGGCGCTATCCAGCATGGCGAACATGAGTTTTATCTGCGAGAGCCCGGTAAAGCCGACCGCCTGACCGGCACGGCCCGCTTTACGTCGGTCTGGCTAAAACAAGGCGACGATTGGCAGCTCAGTGACGTGCTTAGTTACGACCATCAGGACCCGCTTATCAGCGCAGCTGAAACTGGGGCGACCAGTACCATCAACAGCAAAAACAACATTGCCGAGCCGTCTGCCGCCTTTATCGAAGGCTTACTGAAACAACATCAGGTGCCGGCATTAGGTCTGGGTTTAATCAGCCAGGGCAAATTGCAGTCGGTGCGGGTCTATGGTGAATTGCAACAAGGCGTGCCAGCGCCGGCTAATACGCTGTTTAAAGTGGCGTCGCTAACCAAGCCCATTGTCAGCCTGCTGACGTTGCGGCTGGTCGCCGCCGGTAAACTGAACCTCGATGAACCGCTGGCGCGTTATTGGGTCGACCCGGATGTTAAAGCAGACCCGCGCCATCTGTTATTAACCCCGCGATTAGTGCTGACGCATCAAACCGGTTTTGCCAACTGGCGTTATCTGGAGCCTAACAACAAACTGCAGTTTCAATTTCAGCCCGGCACCAGGCACCAGTATTCCGGCGAAGGCTTTGAATATCTGCGTAAAGCGCTGGAAGCGAAATTTGGCCAGCCACTGGAACAGCTGGCTAAGCAGTATGTGTTCACACCGGCCGGCATGAAAGATACGCATTTTTACTGGACGCCAGCCGTCGACGAGCAGCGTTATGCCCGCAACCACGACGCCAAAGGCCAGCTGCTGCCGCTGGAAAAATATGCCACCGCCAATGCCGCGGCCAACCTGTTGAGCACAGTCGAAGACTACAGCAAGTTTTTAATGTTTGTGCTGGCACAGCAACAGGAGATGCCAGCTTTGTACCAACAAATGCAGAGCATTCAGGTGCCGCTGAAAGCCAATAATGGCGTTGGCCTTGGTTGGGAGATCTTCAGTGGTTTTTCCACCGGAGAAGCGCTGATGCTGCATACCGGTAAAGATCCGGGCGTGTCTACCGCCGCCATGCTGTTTGCGCAAAGCGGCAATGGTTATGTGATTTTTATGAATGGCGACAACAGCATGCCGGTGCTTGAACAACTGCTGCCACAGCTGTACCTTGGCGCTGAACTGTGGCAACGAAAATAAGTACAACCAATGACCGGACAAGAGTGGGCAGAGATCCTGGTACCTTTTATTTCCTTCAGCGCACTGATCGCGTTGTTGGGGTTGTTATTGCTGTACAAGTACAAGAAAAAGCAGCTGTTTTTGCAGATGGTCGAACGCTCGCTGACACAACAGGCGCCGCTGTCGCCGGAGACTATCCGCGAAGTCGCCAGCCAGTTTTTTTCTGCCAACCGCGACTTACGCAAAGGCATCTTTTTGCTGGTGCTGGCGCTGGCCATTCTGGCTTTTTCTGCTCTTGCCGATTTCCCACAGCGCGGCAATTTGGATTTAAATGACGCGCTATATGGCATCGCCATGTTACCGGGCCTGCTCGGCCTGGCGTTTTTACTGCTGGCCTGGCTTGACCGCCGGCGGCCCGGTTAAGCGGGCACTGTGTCGCAAATACCAGCAAACCGGCAAGCGCTGCAACAGGCATCGGTTGAACAGCTGGTCGCTATTGTGCAGGTGGCCGGCGACAGCGCAGCTTTTAACGAATTGTTTGGCCGCTTTGAGCGCAAACTGCGGGCGTTTTTGTTGTATAAATCCAACGACAGCAAGTTTGAAGTTGATGATTTAATGCAGGAAACTTACGTGAAAGCTTTTCTGCATATCGGCCAGTATCAGCAGCAGGCCGAGTTCTCCACCTGGCTGTTACGCATCGCCATTAACGAGTTATTACAGGCCAAACGCGCTCAGGGCATTTTCGCCCGGCTGAAACAACGTTGGTTTCACAGCGAGCCGGAAGCACAGATCCATAACGACCAGAGCGCTGCGCAGCGTGATGCCGCAGCGTTATTGGCACACCTCAGTGATGTGCAGCAGCAAGTGTTTGTTTGTGCTGAATTTTATGGTTATTCACAAAGCGAAATCGCCGAAAAATTGCAGCTGCCACTTGGCAGTGTCAAAACCTATATGAAACAGGCGCGTGAAGCGCTCGACAGGATAAACCGTTGATGCTGAAACTAAAATGGCAACTCCGACTACGGCTCTGGCTCTGGCAACAACGCCGCCTGCTGGTTTTAAGCAGTGCAGCACTGTTCGCGGTCACCTTGCTATTGGCCGCCAACATTCTGTTGCTGGCATTGCCGGCCGTCGCGCTGCCAGTGCTCAGCGCCGGGCAACTGGCTATCGGCGGCTTTGCCGTGGCACTGGTGCTGATCCTGGCGGATTAAACCCGCACTAATCCACGAAACCCACGCGCGGCGTAATAAGAATCGGCGCCGTTGTGGTAAACAAACACCTGATCATAACGCCGGTCGCCAAACAGCGCCCCGCCTAGCTTGCGAATAGCAGTTGGTGTGGCGAGCCAGCTCGAGGTTTTTTGATCTACCGCCTTGATGCTTTGTAATAAGCGGTATTGCTGCTCGTTTAATAGTTCAATACCGATCGCCTGCGCCATTTCATCGACACAACCAGCCGGTTTATTGGCTTTGCGGGCATCCAGTGCCTTGCGGTCAAAACACAAACTACGCCGGCCAAGCGGGCTTTCGGCCGAAAAATCACAAAATAACAATTCGCCGCTGTTCGCGTCCAGCGCCAGCAAATCCGGCTCACCGCCGCTGGCTTCCATCGCGGCCAGCACTTCGAGTTTGGCCGGTGCGGCTTGCAGGCGGTCAAGTACCTGCGGCCAACTGAGCTGTGGGTGGCGGTCTGAACCTTTTGCAAAACGGGCTTTTAGGGTTTCAAGCAGGGGATGTTGCGTCGGCAGGTCCATGCGTGCACTCCATTGATAGGGTCCAGCCGATGCTAACAGGGTTCTATGGATAAAAAAACTGCCAGCGAACTGGCAGGTGTAAACACACGAATTGCAGGACAATGCAAAAACAGCGGGTAAAAAAGACAAAACAAAGGTCACACCAGGGTCAAACCAGAGTCAAAGACCCGGCGGATAGCGCCGGGTCCGGGTTCTTCTGACAAAATTACCGCGGTTTAGTCAAAGCTGACATTAAACCGGACACCAAAAGTGCGTGGCGCCTGCCACATATAATTCGGCACCGGGTCGCCGTGGGTACGGCCCTGGTCGCTTTTAATGTCGCGGTCTGTCACATTGTTGATAAAGGCTTCTAAGCTCCAGTCGGCGTTGACCGGCTCGTAGCTCAGGCTCAGGTCCAGCTTGCTGTACGCGTCCTGCCGGTCGATGTCGGCGGCAAACGGCAGATTGCGGAAACCGGCTGGTCTGTCGCCGCGGTTGGCCGGGTCAAACCAGACTTCCGATGAATAACTCAGGCGTGCCCGCGGTTTTAACGTGGCGCCGCTTTGCAGGCCAAGCTGATGCTCGTAACTTAACGAGGCACTGAATTCCGGTGCCAGCACTAACTGATTGCCGGAAAAATCCAGCAGGTTTGGCTGACTGGCTACGCCTGCCGATGGGTTAAACAATTTGCCATCGCCGCCGTATTTCGAATCTGTGGTCAGGAATTCGTCGTAAGTGGCATCCAGCAGGGACGCCGACATACTCAGTTCGCCATTGCTGCCGACCAGATAACGGCTTTCCAGCTCCAGACCATTGATAGTGGCTTTACCGGCGTTGGTTTTACGCAGCAAATCGGCACCGGTCGCGGTCACGACGTTACTGGTCACCTGCAGATCGGTGTATTCAGTCGAGAACAAAGTGGCGAACAGCTGCAGGCTCTTGTCAAAGAACATGCCTTTCATGCCGAGCTCAATACTCTGGTTTTCTTCCGGTGCCACATATGCATTGGTGCCGGCCGCTTCGTCGTTGTTAGCGGCGATAATGGCATTCAGCGTGGCCTGGTCAAACGGGCCTGTGCCTTTGTACGTGGCGCCATCCTGAATAGTGCCGGATTTAAAGCCAGTGGCGTAAGAGCCGTACAGCATGATGTCGCTGCTCAGGTCATATTCCAGCCGCGCCATACCGGTGGTTTTGTCCCACTCCGGGCTGGTGTCGTTGTAAGTATCGACCCAGCATTGCCCCGGCTGCACCAGGAATTTATTCGGCGCCAGGCCGCCGAGCAGGTTAGCAGGATCAGCGGCATTGTTCGGGAACACCGTCAGTGCTTTGGTTTCAGTGCGTTTGACGTCCGGGCACATAATATTGCGGCCGCCGCGGTCCCAACGTTCATCTTTGGTGTAACGCAAACCGGCACTGAGCCGCCAGTCGTCATTCAGATGATAAGTACTTTGTGCGTACAGGCTGTTAGATAACAAGCCGCGGTCCGGCTGACGATAAGTGGACCAGAGGTTTTTATTCGGCGTTTTGCCGCCTTCATAGTCAGTGCCCGGATGCACAATATCAAAATGCGTCAGGTTGTTTTCTTTGAAGTAGAAATAACCGACCATCCACTGCAACTGCTCGCCGTCAGCGTTTTTCAGCTGCAGTTCGTGTTGTACCGCTTCATGCGTACATTCGACACAACCGCCCCACTCGTATTTGGTCAGGCTCCAGGTGCGGTCCCACACCGACACACGGCTGGAGTCGGTATAACCACCGATATAAGAGGCTTCGACACCGGAATCAAAGCGATAGTTGATACGGGTGCGCAATGAATCAATCTGGAAATCGTTGTAACCCGGTTCCTGCACATAAGAACTGCGGTCTGAGCCACCGGTCAGCGTTGGGATTTGACCTGTGCCTTTGTCGGTGAAGTTTTCATAAGAGAAGGTCCAGTCGATATTGTCGGCCGGCTGGTAAAAAGTGCTGATCCGCGCCGCGGCTAAATCAGTTGAACCGTATTTATCTCCCAGCGCCGACCCCGGCAGGAAATCCACCACGCCTTCGGACTGATCCGACGCTGCTGCGACGCGCACAGCAAAGGTTTCGCTGAGCGGCATGTTCAGTGCCGCGCGCACCGCTTTGCGGTCATAGTTGCCCAGCGTCACTTCAGCATTGCCTTCAAAGCCATCCAGCCGCGCTTTGGCGGTATGTAAGTTCACCACCCCACCGGTGGCGTTACGGCCAAACAAAGTGCCTTGTGGGCCACGCAGAATTTCAGCGCCTTCTAAGTCAAACATCAATGCGGACGCGCCTTGCGAACGGGCTGAATAGACGCCGTCAATGTGAAAGGCTACCGCCGGGTCGCCACTTTCAGTCTGGTCAGAAGAACCAATACCGCGGATGTACACCATGGGCGTGTTCTGCGTGCCGTTCTGGGCAATTTGCAGACTCGGCACTATGCCCTGCAGGTCATCGAGCTGCAGCACATGGTTTTCGTCCAGCGTTTTCTGGTCAAAGGCAGTCACCGCCAAAGGCGTTTCCCGCAAGGTGGTGACCCTTTTGGTTGCAGTGACGGAAATAACTTCAATCTCGCGTTCGGCGTTTTCGCCGGCTTGTTGCTCTTGTGTTTGCGCCAGTGCCGGCACTGTGCCGGTCAGCAGCAGACTGGTAAATAGCGCCAGTGGGCGGAGTGCGAATGTATTCACTTGTTGGTACCTATCCTGTTGACGGTGGAATCGCCAGCCTGACAGCGCAACCAAATATCAGTTTGGTGTTGCATTGCCGGCCAATCTGTTTGTATGGCAGTACTCAAAGCAACGAGAACCGGCATTTACCTGCTCAAAAAGCCAGATTCAGCATCAGTTTTTACCCGCCGCGTTACTGAGTTCGGCTAAATTACCTACAACAAAATGTTAGCGCAACCATTTTATGAAACAATCTTAGAAATTTGCGATAAATATCTGCCTACCACACCACCGACCATAGTAAGTCGCGACGTCAGTATTGGCGCTAAAGATGCTGAGATAATCACTGAGAAAATCAGAGATTCATGCCGTTGGCTGGCTAATGATTGCGCAATCAGCAGCCAATTAAACCACTGATTGCGGCAAATGTTGCGGTCGATGAACGGGTGTGGTTCAGAGCGGATCGGCGCTGCCATCGTCCCGCAGGCGGAAATACTGGCCATCGCGGATTAATAATCCCTCACTGCTACGCGGTGGAATACTGCCGCGATAATCCCGTGGCTGACGCACGTTGATGGCAACAACCTTACCAGCAAACAAAGTATGTACCCGCCGCTGCGGCGTATGCCCGACTACCACGGCGCTGGCGCCGAAGCGGGCCGAAGTCATTTCCACTTCATCCTGGGTTAAATCGGCTGCAAAATAGCCGCGATACCAGGACGGGCCGTTGCGGGTGGATAACAGCAGGTCATTGGCTTCGGCGTTTTTCTTCGGATAATAAGCAGTGCGGTATTGGGCCCGGACTATGGTATTCAGATCTTCCAGCGAATAATTCAGCGTTGCCAGTTTGGGATGTAAACCCCCATGCACAAACAGCTGGCCATTGACCAGTTCCGCCGTATTTTTACTGGCCAGCCAGCGGCCGAGCAAACTGTTGTCGCCATATAAATCGGCTTGCTGCTTGCCGAGCACTGTCGCGACAAACTGATACTTTTTGTCTGCCGCCTGAAAATTACCCTGCAGGTTTTTGATTTCATGATTGCCTAGAGCACCATATAGTTTAATAAGTGAACAGCAGAGCAGCCTGAAATTGCCTCAGGCAAGGCGACACAGCGAAGGAATAGTGGCGCTCTTTCGAGCTGTGGCAACGCCGCATGAGGCAATTGCAGGCGCTCCCGGACGGGCGATAGCAGAATGGTCGCATGCGGCGTTAAATTTTCTCGCTTTAGAACCACTAAAGCTTCAAAAATCTGCCTTGCCTGCGGCCATTCTGCTTATCGCTGCTGCCGCTTTTTTAAACTATATGGTGCTCTCGAATGTAATGCACAGTGCCGCCCTTTGCCCGCGCCGCTTGCTCCAGCTGATAAATCAACCACAGCACTTGCGTGGTGGAAGGCCCGCGATCAGTCATGTCCCCGAGTAGGACCAGATGACCTCTGCCAAAAGTCCAGTTCAGCTTTGCATCAATGACCCGGTGCGCCTGCAAAAAATCGCGCAGCGTTTTATAGGCACTCTCAATATCGGAAATCGCCAGAATGGGCTCGTTGTCCTGATAACGCACTGGCGGTGGGCTAAAACGGCCGTCCGGCCGCCGGTCCGGGCTGCTGCCGTTGATGGACAGGGCAAAATGATTATCCTCCAGCGGAAAATACACCTGCGTCTTTACTGTGGCAGTCACAGGCAGGTTTTGCTGTTCCAGGTAAAAGCCGCTTTCGCCATCGCCGCGGATAAAGTTCAGCTGCATCTGGTCGCCGCTAAAAAACACCTGGGGGCCTTCATCACCGACTTTATAAGCGCGGCGGTCGTCGCCGTAATCAATATCGATACTGAAGAACACCGCAAGACCCAGCGCCAAAACCAGCAGCAACAGGCTGGTGATACAAAAATGTTTTAGATTGGTCCAGATGGGTGTCATCGCAAATTCCTTTTTCTACAATCACTTACATATGTAGCTTCAACACCCGCAGCACTTTGCGCGTCAGCCAGGCCACCCCAACGGCAAGCAATGTGGCCACCGGCACTATCCACCAGCCCATCACCTCGGGCGTGGCCATCGGCGGGACTGAGACAAAACCGACCACAATGCTGTTGCCATGCGGTGTCGACCAGACACCGACCGACTCTGGCAACAGAAATTTCGCCCCGGCGACAAATAACAAACTCAGCGCCGTGCTGAAGCCAAATACTGCCATCGCGAAATACAAACTGGCCGTGACGCTTTTTTTCACGCTTTGAATCGCGCGAAAGCCTCGTGGTGGCGGCGCGCCTTCTTCGATATGCGCGACATACAACGCCGCCAACTGGCGTGCATCACCGAAACCGCGCAAAATTTCTGCCACATCAGCAGCTTGGCCGGAGGCCGTTTTCTGCTCCAACACATCAAACAAATGGCTTTCAATTTCGCGGATCACTTCCTGCGTTTCATGTGGGGCAAGCCGGGATAAATAACGACGTAAATCATTGAGATAACGATGGATCAACTCGTTATTGTGCAATTCTGCTGCAGACATCTCAGACTCCTGTATTCGGTAGCGGTTGCGGGCCCGGGTTGGTCAGCAGCCATTCAATATCACTGACAGACTGGCGCCAGAGCCGGGTCAGATCAGTCAATTTTTGTGCACCAAGCGGGGTGAGCTGGTAGTACTTACGCGGTCGGGTCTCGCCTTCCTGCACCCACTGCGCATCGACCAGTTCGTCACGCTTCAGCCGGTCCAGCAGCGGATATAAAGTGCCTTCCGTAATGGTCGTCGAAGGCAAACTTTGCAGTAATTTCAACAGTTCCAGCCCATATAAAGTGCGTTGCTGCAACGCCGCCAGAATAGCCAGTTCCAGCGTACCTTTGCGCAGCTGCACCGCCCATTTTTCCATCACATCTTCTGTGGAGTTCATCATTCACCTGTATCGGGCCTGGGTATCGGATAGCTATGCATTAAATAATACCTTGCAATACAAGGTATATTACTGAGCATAAAGATAGCCTGAACAAAGATCAACCGGATAAAGGCGATGGATGAAAAATAATCAGCAGGCAAAAAATACAAAAGTCAGTGACAGCAACACTGCCACTGACTTTTTACATTGAAAAACACCAGCACTTAGCCGGCTTTAGCAGAAGTTGCCCCCGTCTTCGGCATCGGCGCTTTAATACCTATCAGCACGGTGAGGCCGCCGACCGTGATAAAAGACACAATCCGGCTCAGTGAACCGGCATCGGCGAGGTCCACCAGAAACAGCTTCACCAGCACAACCGCCAGCAAAGCGGCGCCAGCTTGCCAGCGTAGCCGGTGTGCCAGCAGATGGCCGCGTTGCATCAACACCAATGCCAGCAGCGTCCAGCCGACCGACAACCCCAACTGCACTTCGCTGCTCTGCCACAGCGGCTCCAATTGCCACGGCAGCTGCAGCAACAGCGCGATGGTGCGCACCAGCAGCACAGTGGCGCTGACAAAAGCCGCTGCCGCCAACAGCTGCGTGGCCTGCGGCGTTGGAGATAAAGCACGCTGGATCGCCCGCCAATGCAAGCCGGCCGCCAGTACTGCGCCCAGCATCACTGCGTCCGGACCGTTCAGTACCGGATAACCTGTGGCAGGTTCCACCAGACTCCAGCCCCACAGCAGCACCAATCCGGCAAGCCAGGGCAAAGGCAGCCGTGCTAAAAACAGTGCCGGCGCGGCCGGATGCGGCCAGCGCTGCTGTACTGATAACCACAGGCATAACAACATGGGTGCCAACACAGCAACAAAAAACAGCACCAACATCTGCTGATTCTCCAGCTGCCAGCTGTTCGCCAGATACCGCGCCTGCCACACCACTAAAACCCCGACCAGCCAGGGCATGGCCAGTAAATACAAAGGCTTAGTGATCTGCGCCTGCCGCAGCCAGCGATAGAAACTCAAAAGCACCAGCCCCAGCGCGCCGATACCGCTCAAAGACAACACCTGCTGCCAGTGGTCGCTGTCGAGCTGGCGGAAAAACTCGGCGCCATACCAGCAATACAGCAGCGGTAACAGCCACCAGCCAAACCGTTGCAAAGTGGGCAGCGCCCAGCGCTGATAAAGCGCGGACGCCAACAGCAACGACAGCGCCGCCACAGCAATTTGAGCAGATAAAGGTGTCGCCAGATGGCCATCCACTTCAGCAAAAAACGCCAGATGCCACAAACCCCAGCCGAGTAATGCCCACAGCAAGGTCAAAGCAGTTTCCCCCGGCAACAGCCTTGTATCCGCCGGCTTGCGGTCACTGCTCACTGACAGCAATAACAGCGACACTGCCAGCACCAAAATATTGCAAAAGTCGCCCTGCAAAAACCACAACCCACCGGTTTGGACCGGCAATTCACTGGCAAACGCAACCAGCGCTCCCGCCATCAGCAGATAAGCACCGGCGCGGCTGGCGCGGCTTTGTTGCTGGAAACCGAGCCAGCATAAACCGGCCGCTTCTAAGGCCCAACCAAAGGCGGTCCAGCTGGCGCCTTGGGAAAATGGCAGCACCAAAGAGCCAAACATCAGCGCGAGGCCCAGCTGAATGTGACCAAACCGGCGTAAATCGTCACGTGGCTGCCGGCGCACCAGCAGATACATGGCGCCATACACCACCGCATAAACCGCGGCGCTGACACTATCGCCCTGACTGAAATGACCGGTCAACAACAGCTGCTGACTAAAGGACAACAACGGCAGGCCAAACACTAAACTGCCATCGATAAAACCGCGGCTCTGATGACCCTGGCGCAGCGTAAAGCGATAACCAATCAACAGATACATCAGGAAATAAGCAGCGAAAAACGGCTGCACCAGCGCGTAGTCGCTGCTGTGATAATTAATCAGCTGCCAGGCCAGTGCGATGCCGAAAGTCGCGACAAAACCAGTCCAGTTCAGCCAGCGCCATTGCCGGTACCAGGCCAGTAATAACACGCCGGCATTGAGCAGCAGATAATAGCTGAACAGCCCGACAAAACGATTAGAGCCGTCTGATGTCAACAAAGGCACCAAAAAACCACCGGCGGTGGCGAGAATGGCAAGTGCCTGTGATTGCTGTAACAGCGCCATCGCGCTGCCGGCCAATACCGTCAGCAACATCAGCGCAAAAGCCGTCGTACCACCAATCATCGGATAATACTTGCAAGCGGCAAACAAGGTCAGATAGACCACAGCAAAACCGGCACCCTGTAACAGGGCGGCGTGATTGCCCAGCCGGCGGCGTTTCCACCAGCCAAGCCCAACCAAACCGCCGCCACAAAGTCCGATAAAACCCAGTCGCAGCTCCATCGACAATAAGCCCTGATGGGCAAAATAAGTGGCGAGAAAACTCAGGCCCAAAAACAACACGGTGAGGCCAGCCAACACCAGCGGACTGACCTGACGGAACAAATCAAACAAAGGTTGGAGTACTGACGGTGATGAACTGGTCGCACTTTGCTGCCAGGCTGCGGCATTGTGACTGGCGAAAGCTGTCCGCTCGGTCGGCTGAGCGGCAGGCGCGGAGGTCTCAGCAGGTTCGGGACTTTCGGCCGGGCTTATTGCAGAAGCGGAAGCTGCGTTTGCGGGCGCAGCGGGTGCCAGTCCGTTATTCGCCAGCACACCATGCGGATCCGCCCAACCACCCTGCAGTGCATCTGCGCTGGCACTTATCGGGGTTGCGTCAGGCTGCGCAGCGACCAAATCGGGGTTGATACCCATCCCCTGACTGCGCAGCGTCGCCATTTGTTGCTGTAATGCCGCGAGCTTCGTCTCTAATCCAGCCGCTTTGCGCCAGGCATCCAGCGCAAGCCCAAGCGCCAGACCGAGGACGGCACCCATAATAGTCTCGCCTTCCAACGCCCCCAGACTATAACCGGCGATAAATCCAAGCAGTGCCCACATAAAATCGATATCCCTGTCGCTCAGCTGTCACTGCGACCACCATAGCATCCGGTGGTTCTGACAAACAAGATAAAGGCCGCGAGCGCTTTCGCGCCGCAATACGACCTAGGGGCTGTTGACGTTTGGCGGTTAAGTTTTGTTCGAGTTGGTGGCGTTTTGGGCGCGAAACGAGGCGCGTGGCATAGTCATTCTATGTGAGCAACGAGTGACAAAGCCTAAAGCGCCACCAAACGAACCCTTCGGGCAGCGTTTGGCAGCTCTTTCTGCGGCGTTAGTGCTCGTTTGTGTAGAGTAACTACACGGCTCTCGCACTGCCTTGCATAAAAAGCTGCCAAACTGCTGCAAAAACAAACACCAAACGTCAACAGCCCCTAATAGTGACAAATCAAAGAAAATCGGCGAGCATGCTGTTTTAACGGTCCGCACCTGTGATGGTAAGCACTGAGATGCGCGCCAATCCCGACAGCCTCCATCCTGTCGTGACGCATACATACCAAGGAAGCAACATGACTCAGGCTGACGACCCGATGCTGCAATCGATGCGTGGCACTTTATATTCAGTGCAGCAACGCATCAGTGACATGATGACGCTACAGGGCCGGACTCTGGCGCGGCAAAACGCCACCACCTTGGCGCCTAACCAGCTACAGGATGCTGAATTCAAGGTGTTTTCTCAGTTTGGTGATGATGGGATCATCCAGCATCTGGTACATCACCTGATTAAAGACCGCCACGAGCAGCGTTTTATCGAATTTGGCGTGGGCAATTATCTCGAATCCAATACCCGATTCTTGTTGGTGAACAACAACTGGCAAGGCCTTATTTTGGATAGCAGCAGCCAGGATATCGAATTTATCCGCGGCCAGGAGTTTTACTGGCGCCACCAGCTGACCGCACAGCAAGCCTGGATCACCCGCGACAATATCAATCAGTTGATTAGTGACGCCGGTTTTGACGGCGACCTCGGTTTACTCAGTGTCGACATCGACGGCAATGATTATTGGGTATGGCAGGCGATCGATTCTGTCCGCCCGGTCATTGTGATCACCGAATGGAACAGCGTGTTTGGCCCGGACGCCGCCATTACTGTGCCTTATCAACCGCAATTTGACCGCACTGCAGCGCATTATTCCAATCTGTATTTTGGCGCCTCTATTGCTGCACTGGCTGCGCTCGGTACGCAAAAAGGATATGCGCTGGTTGGGTCTAACAGCGCAGGCAATAATTTGTATTTTGTCCGGCAAGACCGGCTGAATGGCATACCGGCGCTGACACCGCAGCAGGCTTATGTTGAATCCCGGTTTCGCGAATCCCGTTGCCCGCAAGGAAAACTAACCTTTTTGGCCGGTGCGGCGCGGCGGGCAGAAATTGCCGGCATGCCGGTGCTGGATATACACAGCGGTGCGCTCACCACTGTAGCCCGCGCGACGGCAGGTTAATGCGAACGCCGGTCCCCTGTCTAACTCCATCAGCTGTGGAATCATCATCAGACATGCATATCTACGTGGTCACGCCAGCCTTTAATGCCGTACAAACCATCAACAGAACTATCAACAGCGTGATTTCACAAAGCGGTGATTTTACTATTCATTACCATGTACAGGACGGAGGGTCCAGCGACGGTACTGTTGAACTGCTGCAACAATGGCAATACACGCTGGCCCGGGGCCTGCTGCCATTATCCTGCCGTGCAGTAAATTTCAGCTTTGCGTCGGCACCAGACAATGGTATGTACGATGCCATCCAACAGGGGTTTGCCCGTTTTGCGTTGCAGCCACACCACTGGATCACCTGGATAAATTCAGACGATCTGATTTTGCCAGACTCTTTTTCTTTTATTGCCAATATCGATAAAAGCCCCGGCCTCGCCGACAGCGTGAATTGGGTAACCGGCGAAGCGATGATCCTGCGGAATGGTTCATTGTTCCGCTGTTCGCGCCGGGCGCTGAACGCGGATTTTGTCCGGGCTGGCCTGGCCGACGGCATTAGCGCCCCATTTATCCAGCAGGAAGGTACCTTTTTTCGCGCCGGCCTCTGGCAGCAATATCAGGCACAGGCACTGGACGGCTTTCGCTACGCCGGCGACTGGAGTTTATGGAAACATTTTGCCAAAACCGCAACGCTGTATTGTGCCGACATGCCGCTGGGCGTTTTCACCTCGCGCAACGAACAGCTCAGTAAAAAGTTCTGGCATCAGTATATGCTGGAGATCTTCCGCCACAACGATTATCAACAGAGCAACAGCTACGGCAAAACTTATAAAAATCTCTATGCCAATCTGAATGACGGAGTGATTTACTCCAGACGCAAACCAAGCAAAATCCGCATCGACAACAATCAAAATGCCCGGATGTATGCCGATGTAGAGCGTTGTGTTGCAGCCCAATGCATCAACACTGATTTTCGCTGTAACCGGCTGTTTATTTTTGGTTATAGCGGTTTTGCCAATCATCTGCTGAAAATCATCCGCAATCAGGGCAAAGCGGCCGACGCCATTCTGGTCAGCAAAAAAGAATTCACCGATTCGACCACCGACAATGTGCTGACGCTACATGAAGCCAAACCGGACGCCGGTGACCTGATCATCATGACTAGTTTTAAAAACAAAAAAGTGCTGGGCATTTTACAAAAACATGCAGCACAGGCGCAGATCCTGCATTGGACGGCGTTAGTACCTTTTGTCAGTGATTAGGGTTGTGGGTAACTGTGGCAGAACCGATGAATTATTTAGATATAGCCCGGCAACTGCAACAACTGCGCGCGCGGGCGACCGGCCTGCAGCTGGTGTTATTCGGTGCCGGTGGTGCCGGCCAGCAGATATTGCAGCTGCTGGAAGCACTGGGTATCCAATGCGCCTTTTTTGTCGACAATGACCCGGCTCGCTGGCAGCACTCAGTGGCAGGCCGCTATCCGATCAAAGCCCCGGCCGTGCTGCAACAGCAACCGGATCAATATTTTATCCTGATCAGCAGCGGCGCCGGCACTGCAATTCGCCAGCAACTGACTGAATTGGGGTTTCACGACGACAGTCAAATTCTGCAGGCCATTCCGCCAGATCCGTTGCTGCAGGGCCGGCAGATTTTCTCCGCCTTGTATCCGGATTATGCCACGGCACTGGCAGACAGCAGCGGTTATCAGGTTGACAGTTACCGGCTGGCCGCGCTGGCCAGCCGGGAAGCGTTGCTCGAACGGCTCATAGCCGGCACCTATCAACTCAATACCGATGAACAGCAGATGCTGCTGGCTCTGACTTGGGCAGCCACTGCATTGCAGGCACAAACGAAAGGCAACCGTGCGTTACGGGTACTGGATTTTGGCGGCGCGCTCGGCGAGCATTTTTTACTGGTCCGCCAGCTGCTGCCAGAGCTGCCTATCGAGCGTTGGCTGGTCTGCGAAACGCCATTAATCGTCAATGCCGCAGCACAGTTGCCGCAACAGTCGGCATTGCAGTTTTGCGACACTATCCCTAATTCGCTGGCGGCAACAGATTCAGCTTTTGATCTGGTGATCGCCAGCGGCAGTCTGCAGTTTGTCGCCGATCCGGCGCAAACTTTTGCCGACCTGGCCGCACTTGAGGCGCCTTATTTTTATATCAGTCGTTTTCCGCTGTGGCCCGGGCCAAATGACGTCGTGGCGCGGCTTGACGTGCCGCCCCATCTGTTTAACGCCTCTTACCCCAGCTGGCATTTAAGCCTGGCGCAGTGGCTGCCCCGTTTTGAACAGGCACATCAGGTGCGCGCCAACTGGCTCAATCCGGAGTTTTATTATCAGGACCAGCAACGCATCGACTTTTATGGCTTTTTGTTGCAGCGCCGGCCGGCCACCAACGGCATAGAGGAGCAAGTCTGATGTTGTTATTTCAGGATAAAACCGTGGTGTTGTTTGGCAGCGGCAGTCTGGCTGTTGAATGCTTGGCCTGGCTGCGTAGCCGGCACATCGCCGTGTCTGCTGTAGTGGATAATAACCCGGCCAAATGGCAGCAACAGCTTGATGGTATCGACATAGTGTCGCCATCAACGTTGACTGAATGGCCGCAGCAACAGCTGTTGATAGTGGTCGCAAGCTCGTTTTACGCCGAGATTAAACCGCAACTACAAAGTTTACTGCTGCGCGAGTATCAGCATTTTTTATCATTTGCCGACGCCGTGCGTTATGTCCGCGCGGCCGACGCCAGTCAGCACAGGCCAGAAATGACCACAGCACCGCTTGCCGTGTTTAATATCGAACTGACCAATCAATGTCCGATGAAATGTGTGATGTGCGCGCGCACCGAAGGCATGACGCGCCGGCAGGGCCTGATGGATCTGGCGCTTTACACCGATATCATTGATCAGCTGGCAGCTGACAACCCGCAGTTCTACCAGGATAACCAGCTGTGGTTACACCATTTTGGTGAAAGTCTGCTGCACCCGCAGTTTGATACTTTTATTCAGCTCGCCGCCGAACGACAGCTGCAGCCGGCATTGTCGCTGAATCCACTGTTACTGACGCCGGAGGTGACAGAACGATTGCTGCAGGCGCAGCCACACTTGTTGTATATCTCGCTGGATGGACACGACAACGAGTCATTTTACCGCATTCGCGGCGTGCGCAACGCTTACGACAAATCCCATGAACTTTTACTGGCCTTTTTGCGGCGCAAGGTACAGCTGAACAGCAAAGTTAAAGTCGTGTTGTCGATGATTAACTTCGTCGAAAACACAGAAAGTATCGAAAAAATGCAGCAATACTGGCAGCAAATACCGGGTATCGACCAGTTTATGGCAAAAGGGTTTGTCAGCTGGAATGGCGATATTCAATCGATCAATCAATACGAGCAACAGCAAGGCCTGCCATACCGTGATTTTGTCAGCTGCCAAATTCCCTGGCGGACTATGACCATCACCTGGGACGGTGACGTGGTGCCTTGCTGTTACGATTACGACAAAAAATATGTATTGGGTAATGCCGCCAGCCAAAGCCTGCGTGAGATTTGGAACGGCGCACCGATGCAACAATTGCGACGCGAATTTAATGCCAATCAGGTGCAAAATCCGCTGTGCCGTCACTGCACCAGTCTGCATCAAATCAACGAGGGCTAACGATGATCACTGTGTACGAATACCCAAAATCCGGCGGCAGCTGGCTGGTGAATATTCTCGGTCATCTGCTTGGATTACCGCGCCGCGATATATATGTCCAATCTGGTTTTAATGCCTTTGCCATTTCGCAGCATCCCTGGTATCTGGGGCTGGACGATCTGTCGATTCCATCGCAGGCGGTGGTGAAAAGCCATGAACCGCCACATTCAGCGCGAAATCTGCCCGGCCGGCGTATTCATCTGATCCGCGATGGCCGCGATGTAGTGGTTTCCAAATACTTTTTCGAGAAAGATTTTTGCGTCAACAACGGCCTGTACGCCTCTTTTGACGTGGATTTTACCGACTATGTGGCACGCACTGCCGCCGACTGGGCAGCCTATCTGGCTTTGTGGCAGGCAGAACATGATGTGATCGTGCTGCGTTACGAGGATGTGTTAGCAGCTCCGCAGCAGACTATCCACCAGCTGCTCGACCAACTGGCGTTGCCCGCAGTGTTAACAATAGAGGAAGCCCTGGCGCGCAGCTCAGTTCCGCGGATGCGCGAAGAGCTCGGCAAAGTGTTTGAAAGTAATACCTTTGTGCGTAAAGCCATCGCCGGCGACTGGCGCAATCATTTCAGCACCAGCGACCGGCGGGTTTTTCAGCAACATGGCGGTTTGATGCTACAACAGACCGGCTACGTCCAAGATGAACACTGGGCTAACTGATGGCGATTAACAGGACAGCGTCTGAATTTTTTCCGGCGCTATTCCCAGCGTACCAGACAAATAAGCGCTGATTTGCGCTTCCCGCCCCAGCACACTGATCAGCACCAAATCGAATTCCAGTGCACTGAGTAGCTCAGGTGCATAAACGGTCCCGGCGGGGTCGTCAGCCTGACGCTGCCGCAGCTCGCTGCTTTGGTCCACCACCATACAAATCTGCGCGCCCGCTAAAGCCTGCACTATATCGCCAACTGTGCCAGCGCCGTACAGCGCGACCCGGCAGTCTGCCGGCCAACTGCGCACCAACCGCGACACGGCATAAAACTTAGCGGCAAAATCAGGCGGCGGCGGTTCAGGCGCGACCGGTTGTGGCCACAGCGTCGGCCCCCAGCAGCGGCGTTTTGCCGCAAAATCGTCAAACAGGGCGCCGATGCCGGCAGCAAAATCAGCATCAGTCCAGCCCGCCAGCCGGGCTTTACCTCTGGCGATTTTTTGCTGCACCGTGACAGGGTCTTGCAGAATACTCAGTAGCTGCTGCACCAGACTGTCCGGCCTGGCCAAATCCATTAAATATGCCGCGTCACCGACCTGATCCCTGAGACCTGGTAAATCCGGATAACAGACCGGCACGCCATAATGGAAAGCCTCCAACGGCGGGATATTGGTTGGACCAAAATAGGTCGGCATCACCAGCGCGCGGCTCTGCCGGTACAAAGAAGGAATGAGCGCATCGTCAGCAAAACCGAGATAATGGATTTGCTCCGCAATACCCAGCTGCTGTGCCAACTGCAGCACATGGCTTACATTGCCATAATCTTTGCCGCAGAACACCGCATCCAGTCGCACCCCATACTGTGTCTTCAGCAAGGCCAGAGCGGCAACAATATACACATGGTTTTTATGCGCCCAAAACTGCGCCGGATAAAACACAAAGTCGGCCTTGAGACCGAATTGCCGGCGGATATCGACAGTTTCGCTATCAAAAGTGTCAAGTCGGGGTAAAAATGGCAGAACGCGGATGCGTGGACGGTCCAATCCGTAGCGACGCTGAAGCTGAGCCGCGCTGTGGTCAGAATCGACAATCACCGCCACCGCCTGACTCAACGCCGGCCCGGCATAAAACTGTTCACGCCGGGCAAATTCACCATCAGAGCGAACCTCGGGAAATTCCGGGTAGTCGCGGTGGCACAAGTCCCATACCGTCAGCACATAAGGCAATTGCTGCAGCTGCAGGCATAGCGGCGACGGGCTCAGGAAATACAGCAAATCGGCCTGAAAACGCTGTACCAGTTCGCGTTCAAAACTATCTGCCGGTAACAGATGCAACGTCAGACCATGCCGGGCATAAGGTGCCTGCAGCGCCGGATTAAGACAAAACAGTTGCACCTGCCACTGCGCGGCAGCCGCCTGTGCCAGTAAAGCAGCAATTTTGACTTCATACTGAAAGCCGCCGCCGGCCGCAGGTTCCATTGTTAATAAGACTGCGACTTTCATCGTTGCAGCACCCGTACGGCATACCAGCTGGCAAAATCCGGTGCTTTGTCACTTTGCCAGGCCAGGCTGGCCACTGTGGTAAAGCCGTGTTGCTGCGCCAGCAAATCCAGTTCAGGGTCAAAGAAATAACGCATCAGATGCTGCTCCTGACAATGCTGGTGCTGTTGTTGTTGTTTGTCCTGAATAAAAATGTCGTACTGCACTTTCACCAGATTGTCGCGGGCGAGGCATTCCGGCTCGGCGACACGCGTCACGTGCACCAGCTCATTTTCCAGCCGTTTGACCCTTACTACAGGCCGGTCCGTCAACACTGCCGGCCCATACCAGAAATCAAAAATAAACAGACCACCAGGTGCCAGATGCTGCGCCACTCCATTGAACACTGCATTGAGATCGGCCGCACTGGTCTGGTAAGACATCACATGAAACAGTGCGGTGACGACATCAAAGCGTTCGTCCAGCGCGAGAGCCCGGATGTCGCCCTGACTAAAAGTCAGCTGCCCGGGCCGCGTTCTGGCGTGGGCCAGCGCCAGCATACCGCTGCTGCGGTCCACGCCGTGTACACGCAAGCCCTGCGCCGCAAAACATTGCGCATGTTTACCGGTGCCACAACCCAAATCCAACAGGCTCTGTGCCTGCGGATGGTATTGCCGGATAAGCATGGCAACATAATCTGCCTCAGTCTGATAGTCTTTGTCGCGGTAGAGCAAGTCGTAATACAACGCGTATAAATCAGCAAAAGGTTTCATCTCAGCAACTCCGCTAAAACAGTGGCGACTTGTTGTTGCTCCGCCGCAGTGATGCCGGCACCGGACGGTAGATACAGACCACGCGCATACAGCCATTCAGCATGAGGCAGCTGCTGTCCGCGAGCCCAGTCCTCGCCGGCAAAAACCGGCTGCAGATGCAGCGGATAAAAAAACGGCCGGCTGCCAATACCACGCTCTGCGAGGGCTGCCATTAGTTCCGGTACTGATAACTTCACTTCATCCTGTAGCGTCAGCGTAAAAACCCAATAAATATTTTGGCAATAATCAGTCCCGGTGAGCGGTAAAGTCACGCCGGGCAAGTCAGCCAGCAACTGCTGATAACGCGCCCCCATCTGCCGTTTCAGCGCGACTACTGTCGACAGATTCTCCAGCTGCGCCACACCAAGCGCCGCCTGCAGATTGGTCATCCGGTAGTTCCAACCCAGTTCTTCGTGGATAAAACGCCGTGCCGGGTCCGGTGAAAACGCCAGATTGCGCAGCGACCGGCAGCGCTCAGCCAGTTGCGGGTCATTGGTCAGTACCATACCGCCTTCACCGGTCGTGACCTGTTTATTGGCATAAAAACTAAACACACTGATATCGCCAAAACTGCCGCAAGGGGCGCCGCGATAGTGCTGGCCCAGCACTTCGGCCGCATCTTCAATCACTTTGAGCTGATAGCGCTGTGCCAGCGCCAAGATGGGGTCCAGGTCCACACAAAGACCATACAAATGCACCAGCAGGATGGCCTTGGTTTTTGTGGTGATTTTGGCTGCAACATCAGCAGCCTGCATATTAAAAGTACGCGGACAACTGTCGACCAGCACAGGCCGTAAGCCCTGCAGTACCAAAGCACGGACACAGGAGATAATGGTAAATGCCGGTAGAATGACTTCATCGCCCGGCTGTAAGCCCAGGGCCCGCACCGCCAAATCAAGCGCGGCAGTGCCATTGGCACAGGCAACCCCATATTGCCGCTGTACTGTGCTGGCCATCGCCTGTTCAAAACGCGTGACAAAAGGCCCGTCGGAGCTGACCCAACCAGAATCGATACATTCGGCCAGATACTGTTTTTCATTGCCGGCCAGATAAGGTGTACTGACCGGGATCATCGCAGTACCACCTGGTCTGGCGCTACCGCCGCAAAACGAACCTTGTCGCCATCGCCGGCATAAGGGCCTTGTTTGACTTCAATGATTTCACTGTCTGCCAACATGTAAAAACCATGACCACCGTGTGCCAGCAGGATCACATCACCAGTCTGCAAAATGGTGCTTTCCTGATAAACCCGCTGCTGGTCATAAAAATCGACCCGCACTGTACCGGATTTAATCCACAACACTTCCTGGGTATAGATCACTTCGCGTTTGACTTGTTGGTGCACGTGCGGCTCTATTTGGTAGCCCTGTGGCCTTTTCATGTACGCCAGCTGTTGACTGAAATCATCCGGCGTAAAAAACTCAATGCCATCACGCTGGAAATCCCGCCGGATCACCAAAGCAGCTAACTGATTTTCATAGATAAATTGTTCAATCATCGCGGTACTGTGCCCTGCGCTGCCGTGGAACATCCATTAAGCAGCAATATAAATGATTCTGCCATGGCAACGAAACCACAAAACCAGAGTTTTGCCGCGTGCTGGTAAATAGTCTGGCGGTTACGCAGGCCCCCCCGGCTTTTTGCCGTGCCGGGATGGCTAAAACGGCGAAAGTCATGAACAGCTCTCAATCGACAATAATCTGCGTCTTAACCATAAAGCTGCCGGACCAACTGTTTTGCCGCGATGTTGCCAAAGCTCAAGCTGCACAGGCAGCATCTGCGTACCTGCATCCTGAACCGTCAGCACTTTAATGCAGCCTTGCACACGGCGAGCTTCGAGTATATGTGCCGGCAACCAGGCCCAACCAATACCTTGCTCAACCAGAGCCAACACTGCGATATCCCCCTCCAGCCACCAGACTTGACCCGACAAACGTCCCCGTTGCTTTTCTGCACCGGTGCCGCGACCCGCAACCATCAGTTGGCGGTATTGCTGCAAGTCTGCCTGCGTGACGATATCAGCTTGCGCCAGCGGATGTTGTGCCGACACTGCCGCGACAAAGTGCAACTGCTGCAGTGGCCAGCGCAGAAATTGCGCTGAAGGTGACTGTGGCTGAAAACAGATGCCCAAATCGGCTGCGCCGTCGGCTAACAACTGGGTTAAATCCTCCAGCAAAGGAAACATCACCTGTACTTCCAGTTTTGGAAATGTCTGTGCCAGCTCCGCCAAAATCGGTGCTAACCAGGGCAGTTGCCCTTCATCATCAACGGCCAGACGTAAATTGGTTTCGGTGCCGGCTGCCAAATCAACAGCCAGCTCTTTGAGTTGATTGCATTGCATATGCACGAGCTTTGCCTGCTGAAGGATCTGCTCACCTGCGTCGGTGAGTTTGGGGTAGCGGCCAGTACGGTCAAACAGTTGCAGATTTAAATCAATTTCCAGATCACTGATGGCAGTACTGACTGCAGACTGCGCTTTACCAAGTTTGCGGGCCGCCGCGGAGAATGAGCCGGTGCTGACCACCGCTAACAGCGTTTCGAGTTGTTGCAGATTCATGTATCTCTTTTTTAGATGCTATCTAACTTAGTAATCTGGATATTAGCAGATACATTAGCCTCATCATTGTTTAGTGGAGTCCTTTGATGAATCAATCATCTGAACAAAAGACAGTTAACACTGGCCGTTCCACCAGCGACCGGATTCGCATGGCGATAGGTTTTGAAGTGATTGGCCTATTGCTGCTGATCCCAATCGGCAGCCTGCTTCTGAATAAATCAGCCGCAGAACTTGGCTGGCTCGCCGTGCTGATGTCGTTGCTGGCAACCTGGTGGAATTATCAGTTTAATCAGCTATTTGACCGGTATTACCTGGCTCCGCGCGGCAGAACCTATAAAACTCAGCCCGAGCGGATTGGTCATGCGGTGGGGTTCGAAGGCGGTCTGCTCATCGCCATTTTGCCTTTGACCGCATGGTATCTGCAGATATCCTTGTTTGATGCGCTGTTACTCGACCTGGGATTTATGCTGTTTTATCTGGTGTATGGCTACTGCTATCACTGGTTATACGACGTGCTGTTTCCGCCCGCAGCGGCTTTGCCTTAGTCAGACCTGGCCTTGATATCGACCTGTCCCACAGGTTACAGCGGACAACTCCTTCAGTAACAGCTGATGTTTGTATTTTCACTGTCCAATAAATAAAAAGGCTCCGGTGTTGCGGAGCCTTCTTTGATAACTGATTTTAAATCAACAACTTACTCTACAGTCACCGATTTCGCCAGATTGCGTGGCTGGTCGACGTCTGTGCCTTTGATGATGGCGACGTAGTAGCTCAGCAGTTGCAGCGGGATGGTGTAGATGATTGGTGCGATCAGCGGGTGGACGTGTGGCACGTTTAACACGCGCTGAGTGGCGTCCGATTTAAAGTGCGCGTTGACGTCGGCAAATACGTACAGGATACCGCCGCGGGCGCGCACTTCTTCGACGTTGGACTGCAGTTTTTCCAGCAGTTCGTTGTTGGGTGCTACCACGATGATTGGCATTTGCGCGTCAATCAGTGCCAGCGGGCCATGTTTCAGCTCACCTGCAGCGTAGGCTTCGGCGTGGATGTAAGAGATCTCTTTGAGCTTCAGTGCACCTTCCATCGCGATTGGGTACTGATCGCCACGACCTAAGAACAGCGAGTGGTGTTTGTCCGCAAACTCTTCCGCCAGCTGTTCGATTTTGCCGGCTAAAGTCAGAGTTTCTTCCAGCTTGGCTGGCAGCGATTTCAGCGCTTCCACCATGTCTTTTTGCGCGGCAGCAGTCAGGCCGTTGTATTTACCCACTGCCAGCGTCAGCATGGCTAAACCAACCAGCTGCGTGGTGAAGGCTTTGGTGGATGCTACCCCAATTTCAGCACCGGCGCGGGTCATAAAGGCCAAATCCGATTCACGCACCAGCGAAGAACCGGCCACGTTACAAATCGTCAGGCTGCCCAGGTAACCGGCTTCTTTCGCCAGACGCAGTGCGGCTAAAGTGTCCGCCGTTTCGCCGGACTGGGAGATGCTGACCAGTAACGAACCTGGCTGCACAAAGGATTTGCGGTAACGGAATTCAGAAGCGATTTCAACGTTACAGGAAATGCCGCCCAAAGATTCCAGCCAGTAACGCGCAACCATACCGGAGTGATAAGAAGTACCACAGGCCACGATTTGGATGTGTTTCACTTTCTTAAACAGCTCAGCGGCGCCGTTACCAAAAGTCTCATCCAACACGGAATCAGAACCCAAACGGCCTTCCAGCGTATTCATGATGGCGTGCGGCTGTTCGTAGATTTCTTTGAGCATAAAGTGGCGGTACTGGCCTTTGTCGCCGGCGTCGTAGCTGACGTTCGACTCAGTGACAGCGCGTTCTACTTTGTTGCCGTGTTTGTCATAGACAGTGACATCAAAACGGGTAATTTCCGCCACGTCGCCTTCTTCCAGGAACATAAAACGGCGGGTCACCGGTAATAAAGCCAGCTGGTCAGAAGCGATAAAGTTTTCACCGATGCCCAGACCAATCACCAGCGGGCTGCCTGAACGCGCAACGACTAAATGCGACGGGTCAGTTTTGTCCATCAGCACTGTGCCGTAAGCACCGCTGAACTGCTTCACGGCTTTTTGTACTGCGGCCAGTAATGAGCCTGCGGTTTTGAATTCTTCTTCGACTAAGTGCGCGATAACTTCAGTGTCAGTGTCAGAGTTAAACACATACCCTTTGCTTTTCAGCATCTCACGCAGCGGGCCGTGGTTTTCGATGATGCCGTTGTGTACGACGGAGATTTTGTCAGACACGTGTGGATGCGCGTTGCGCTCAGAAGGTTCGCCGTGCGTCGCCCAGCGCGTGTGCGCGATGCCGGTGCCGCCGACTGTTGGATTTAACTTCACTGCGTCAGACAGTTCTTTGACTTTGCCTAAACGGCGGATGCGCTGCAGCTCACCGGTTGGGCTCACCACGGCAACGCCGGCTGAGTCATAACCGCGGTATTCCAGACGACGCAAACCTTCGACCAGAATGTCGACGACGTCACGTTGCGCTACTGCGCCTACTATTCCACACATATTTACTCCGATGTCGTATGTTCAGTTGAAACAGGGGCACAGATCACCCGGACGCCCTGCTGTTCTATTTGCTTTTTTGCCGTGTCGGGTAACTTGTCGTCTGTTACCAGGATTTTTATCGACGTCCACGGCAGTTCGAGATTATGAATTTTGCGGCCGATTTTGTCGGATTCGACCATCACCACTACTTCGCGCGCCACTTCGGCCATCACCCGGCTCAGGCTGGTCAGTTCATTAAAAGTGGTGGTGCCGCGTTGTAAATCGATGCCGTCGGCACCGATAAACAGCTGGTCAAAATCGTAGGCCCGCAGCACCTGTTCCGCCAGCTGGCCCTGGAAGGACTCAGACTGTGCGTCCCAGCTGCCGCCGGTCATTAATAATTTGGGTTCGTGTTCCAGTTCACGCAGGCTGTTGGCGATGTATAACGAGTTGGTCATCACCACCAGGCCTTGTTTGGCGGACAGCTCCGGCAGCAAAGCTGCTGTGGTGCTGCCGCTGTCGAGAATAATCCGGTAGTGGTCTTTAATCAGTGCCGCTGCAGCTTTGGCCAACCCTTGTTTACGGGCGGAAATGGTAGAAGGGCCGGCGTCACTGATCAGTTCATGTGGCAGCTGCACTGCACCGCCATACCGGCGTAACAGCAAACCGTTATCTTCCAGCGCAGTTAAGTCTTTGCGGATCGTCACTTCCGAGGTTTCAAACCGCAGCGCCAGATCGTCAACACTGACTTCACCTTGTTCGGCCAGCAGATCGAGAATGCCACGACGTCTTTGTTGGGTATTGCGTTTATTCATCAGGCTGCGGGCGCTTAAATTTCGGTTTAAGTTTCGTTTCGAAAGATATTTTATCCACTCGAAATATTATTGCAAGCATTTCACTGCTGCATAACGCCAGCGGCCTGATCAGGCCGGCCGGCGTTGTAACGGTAACAATATCCGGTAACTCAGGCCCTGACCAGCTTCACTGCGCACCTGAATACTGCCATTCAGTTCCACCGTCACCAGATTGTAGACAATATGGCTGCCGAGGCCGCTAAAACCGGCATGGCGCTTGGTGGTAAAGAATGGTTCAAACAACCGCGGCAGCAGTTCCGCTGGCATACCCTGACCATTATCCTGATACTGGATAACCACCTGACTGCCCTGCTGCGTCAGAGTCAGTCGGATTTGCCGGTCAGTCTGTTGTGGCAAAAACGCATGCTGCAATGAATTCATCAGCAGATGCTCCAGCAACCGCGCCAGAATGCCGGCGTCGGCATGCAGGACCAGACCCGGCTCAGCATCAAACTGCACCCGGCATGCAGCTTTGCTGAGCTCAGGCGCTAAGGCCAGCAGTACTTCAGCGAAATAACTGCTCAGTTCGACATCCCTTACACTGATCGCCGAGCGGTCAACCGCCACTTGTTTAAAACTTTGCACCAACGCAGCGACCCGTTGTGTATTGTCTGCCAGCATCTGGCAGGTTGCTGCAGCGGTCTCCAGGTATTCATTAAACATCGCCGCGGTCAGACGTTTGTCGCGCTGCAGCTCAGTCAGCTGCGCCAGTTCATGCTGCAGATGACTGGCGGCGGTGACACAGATGCCCAGCGGTGTATTGATTTCATGTGCCACCCCCGCAACCAGGCCACCGAGTGAAGCCATTTTTTCCTGCATCACCAGTTGCTCGCGCGTTTGCTGCAGGCGCTGCACCACATTGGCATTCGCAACAGCAATGGCAATAGTGCTGCACAAAGTGCGCAATAAATCGATCTGCTCAGCCGGAAAGGCGTGTTGTTGCGGGCTTTGTACGGTCAGACAGCCAATTTGTTCGCCTTTGACGCTAAGCGGGAAATACAACACCGATTGCATAGGTTCCCCGACCAGCGGCGTCGGCAACTCTTTGAGGTACAATAAAAAGTCCTGCCGGCTCTGCGTCTGGAGCTCGCGTTGCTGGGCGAAACAGACCGAAGCCAGATTAGTCTGCCCCTGCAGCACCAATTCAAAGGACGGCATCAACTGGCCATTTTCCAACCAATGGCTGAATTCCAGCACCTGTTGTTCGCTTTTAAACACGCCGATCGCCAGCACATGCACATCCATCAGATCATTCAGACTGCGATGCACCAGCAACAAGATTTCCTGTAGATCCAGCGACGCCGTGATCTGGCGCGCCACTGTTTGCAACAGCGACAAATCACGATAGGAATTACTGAGTGCCTGATGCTGGGTTTTCAGCTCGCTGGTGCGACTGTCCACGACTTTCTCCAGCCAAAGCCGGGTTTTACGTTCATGCCGCAATCGGTACTGCATCACAAACCAAATCAGACTCAGCGTCAGCAACACGACCAGCGCTTTAAACCACCAGGTCAGCCACCAGGGCGGTAAAATCTGCAGGGTCAGCTGACTTGGCTGCTGCCCCTGCCAGCTTTGCCCCGGTGCTCTGGCCATTACTTCAAACTGGTAGCGGCCCGGTGCCAACCGGGTGTAAGTGGCCACCGGATTGGCCGCATCGGTTTCGATCCAATCGCGGTCAAAACCCTGCAGGCGGTAGCGATATTGCATCGACTGCGGGTCCACCAGATTCAGCGCGGAAAAATGCAGGCTGAACATATCCTGCTCATACTGCAGCTGGATTTGCTCGGTAAAGCCGGGGGACTTTTTCAGTTGCAACTGTGAGTCACCAACTTTGACCAGTCGGTTAAACAAACTAAAACCAGTCAGGCGCACCGGAAACCGCTGCTCGGGTATTTGTAACAAAGCCGCCGGATAAATATCCAGGCCCTGGCTGCCGCCCCGATACTGGCGTTGCTGCTGATCAACAAACCAGGCGCCAATCCAGGTAGTGCCCTGAAAGCCATGCATCTCGCCATATTGCACCAGACCGCCTGACTGTAATTTATTGCGGTACAGCAGTAAAAACTGGCTGGCAGCTTCGAGGTATTTATCGTAATCAGCAGGGCTCAGATAGGCTTTAAAGCCTTCGACCTTGCCGGGCTGCTGCGGATGAAACAATACCCGGTGATTGATATTACCTGCCCGCAGCCACAAATGACCGCCCTCCGGATAAATCAGCTGAATACCGTCAAATCGTAAACCTGAACCGTCCGATGCTTGCCAGTGTTGCAGCTGGCCGCTGAGTTTATCCAAACGCACCAGGCCCTGATCAGCCAATCCAATCCACAACGCGTCTTGCTGATCTGTTGCCATGATCGAAATCACCGCATTATCCAGCCGCACACCCGGCCGCACCTGTTGGTGAAACTGTCGAACCTGGCCTTGTTGCAGTAAATACAGCCCTTCACCGCGGGTGCCAATCCACAAACGCTGCTGACTGTCCAGATGCAGATTGCCAATATGTGGTTGCCAACTCTCACCAAGTGGCTGCAACTGCCAACGGCCACTGACGGGGTCCAGCACAAATAAACCATTGTCGGTGCCGACATAGAGCAAACCTTGATTATTCAGCACGACTTGCCTGACCAGCGTCGGCTGCTTAGTCAGACCGGCCATCACCGGCAGCGGCCAACGTCTGACCTGAAAGCGGGTTAAATCGAGTTCAGCGACCCCGGCATCCCGGTTGGCCAGCCAGACATGCTGTTCGTCCTGATACCAGATACCAAATACATCGCCATGTCCTAATAAACCAGTCTCTCCCGGGCCCAGCGGGATATTACGTGCCAGTTGCGCCTCGGCCGACAAACCAAAAACCCCAACCGGGGTTTTTAACCACAGCGTCTGCTGTTTATCAAACAATAAACCGGTCAGGTTGTTACTCGGCAACTGATAACTGACTAACGGATTGGTTTTGAACAATTGCCACTGGTCGCTGGCTGCCGCCTGATACCACAGCCCTTTGTCATAACTGCTGAGCCAGCGCCCGCCCTGGCTGTCAAAACCAATGTCCGTCAGCAACCCCTGCGCCAGCGCGACGGGCTGCAACCGCTCCGCCTGTAAAATGCCGCTGGCGCTGTCGAAATGATAAAGACCGCCGCCATAGCTGGTCAGCCAAATCTGGCCCTGCGCATCGGCTTTAATCGCCGTCACAGCCGCAGCAGTCAGCACTGAGCTGCGGGTACTGAACAGCTGTTTATGGCCCTGCTGCGGGTGCCAGCGGATAGCACCGCCTTGTTGCACCTGGCGGTTACGCAGCGGCGCATTGCCCGTGCCTATCCACAAATAACCGCTGCTGTCGCGAAACAACGTGTTGATATACAAACTGTCCAGCGCGTTAACCGGGACCGGCAACACCACGTTTTCCAATCGTGCGTCCTGCGGCTCCCAGCGCAGCAGACCACCACCATAAGTGCCGACCCACAGCTCGCCGGTATCATCCTGATACAGTACCGAAATTTCAACCTGCTGCTGTTCGCCTTGTAAGGTTGGTAAAGCCACCCGGCTGAACTGTTCAGTCGCCGGATTAAAACGATTCAGACCACCATAACGGGTGCCCACCCAGAGCATGCCCTGACGGTCGACCAGCAAACTGGACACCCAGTCGGCAGACAATGCATTAGCGTCGGCAGGGTCGGCCTGCCAGGCTTTGATTTGCTGACCGTCATACCGATATAAGCCGTGCTGAGTGCCCACCCAAAGAAATCCTTGTTGGTCCTGCACTATCGCAGTCGACTGCGCCAGTTTTGGCGTAACGCGGGTCAGATTAAGAAAACGGCTATAGACTTCAACCTGTGTTGGCGCCTGCACTGACTGGGGCACCTGAGACCAGGTTAAGAAAGGGACAATACACAATAGGCACAGGCAGTAAGTCCGCCAGTTCAGCATCTGTATCTACCTGAAAGGAAAGCGACTCCGTCCAGTATTAATGCTTTTTGCTGCCTCTGCAATCAAAGAACCGGCTCCGTGCAGCGATTGCGCCTTAACTTTCTGGCTGCAAATATACGGACTGCTGTGCCGTAATACTCAGAACCACAACCAACATCAGCAACACCCAGCCCGAACCAAGCAGCAAACTGCGCCAATCCAGTCGGCGAAACAACCAAAAGTCCAGCCCACAGACTAATATCGCCGGCCACAGCACCCATAAACTTAAACCCAGCATGCGCCATCTCCATCGGTCATTCGCTGAGAGTAAAATAATTTAAATGAGAATCGTTTGCAATTAGAAAAAGACTCAGTTATGGTAAGCAGCGTCAGGATGACACACCGATACTTGCCCGGTGCATGGAGGGATCCACTCCACGGTAGTCCCAGTCGTTGATTGGGTGTTTGCTGTTCTGCAGTGACTTTGCGGGGGACGTTTGCGCCGTCCCCCGTTTTTTTATTCGCTGCCATCCATGGCGCTCACCCTGCGGGCCAACGCTTAGCGTTGTTAAAAACTGCTCCTGCAGTTTTTTTATGTCCATGGAGGGACGGTAGGGTGAGACAGGGCTTTCGAAACGCCAACAGTTTGGCGTTTCGCCTGTCGAACACCAATCGCTCTGCGATTGGACAATGCAGGAGCAATTTTCGGCGATTCGATGCCATCCATGGCGCTCATCCTTTATTTAATGCAGAGCGTTTAGTCGGTCGCTTTCCCATCACTTTGTTGCACTATCAGCGTCAGTAACTGCGCAGTTAACTCAAATTCCACTTGTTGCCGGTCAGTCAGCGGCTTACCGGCCGCATCGGCATATAACAGACCAAACAGCCGGCGTTCCAGCCGCACCGGCGCGACAAAACAATCGCCGTCGTAGGGCAAAAATTGCTGCAACGCGCCAATGTCTGCGCCATTGAGCTTTTTGTGCCACAGCATTTGCTCCGAGCGCAGCAAGTCGTACAACACTTCACCTTTGCGCAGCTGCTCCAGGGCAATTGCTGCCTGATTGCGCCACAGCTGCGTGTCACGGCCAGCGACGTAACTCGGCACAAAGCTTTTGCTCTGATAATCCATTAACAGCAGGGCGACCCGCGGCAGCCCCACGCCTTCCTGCAAACAAATCACCGTCGCATGTAACAACCGTGACAAACTGTCACTGACCCGCTGCAGTTTTAATAAAGTATTGAGATGCACACTGAATTCATAACCTGTCGGTGTGAACTCAGTATTTTGCGCCAGAATTTGCGCCCGGCTGGGCAACAATGTCACCAGACTTTCGGCGTTATATTGGTTGGCTGTCAGTGCAGCTTCTTCGGCCATCAACAAAACTTGCTGCTGGCTTTCTTCCAGCGTCAGCTGACAGAGCTGGCCGACCTGAGCACAGTTTTCCAGCATCTTGGCAGACTGTAGTCCTTCCGACAAATGCACACTGATACTGTCTGCCAGATTCACCAAAGCGCCGATGGAACCCGCCGGTGCGCTTTGCTGCAACGCATCCAGCATAAAATCACCGAGTTTCCACTCTTTCACCAGTTCGCGGTTCAGGCTATCGATACCAATTCCGAGGTACTTCATCGCAATCGCATGTTCGTCGTCCGGATATTCCCGGCATTCGCGGACAAAATGTTCAGCCGCCGGCTCCCGCGTTGCCAATAAAGCCAGCTTGCCGATGTGCCGCAGCAAAGCAGCAATAAACACCAGTTCGCGTTTGGCCGCATCAGCACGAGGCACTAAAGCACGCGCCTGTACAGCGGCATGAAAGGATTGAGTCAGTTGCTGGAGCAGCAGCTGGCGCGGTTTACCCTGCAAGAAACTGTCAATCAGGCTACTGGCCAGCGTGATATTTTTAATTTCGAGAAAACCGACCTGAATAATAGCGCGGGAGACTGTCTGGATAGGTTTGCCGGATCTGTTGTAATGCACTGCATTGGCGACCCGCAGCACTTTGGCAGTCAGCCCGGCATCGCGTAACACAATTTGCGCTAAATCGTCGGCGTTTCCCTCATTCCGCTCATCTAGCTGACAAATTTGCTGCACCACCACGTCCAGAGCCGGCATTTGCTGATTTAAAATGAGCTTCAGCCAGGCCTGCAAACCTCTGATCTCTTGCATAACATACTTCTCTAATCTACGACGCTTTGCCCTGAGTGTAGCCCCAAGCGCTATGAGGCTTGAAGCCTATTTTCCAAAAAGGCTAGACTGTGTCGGCTCTAAACACGGAAGTAACAAAATGAATACACCAATAGTACATAGTGAAAAATTATCATGTAGTCACTGCGCCTTACCGATTGAGCACCAGTTTTGCCCGCACTGTGGCGAAGCGCGTCCGGAACGCCTGCACAGCGCCGTCATTTTCAACAAGGTCTTTGCGTCGGTGTTTAATATCGACAAACGCTGGCCAGCCACGATTTGGCTGTTATTAAAAGATCCCGGATTATTGATCCGCAATTACCATCGTGGCATCCGCTTGCATTACGCCAATCCGGTGCTGATGCTGTTAGTTTTTGGGGCGTTTTTTACTTTTTTATATCATTGGAAGCCTTATTTACCAGAGCTGGAATCAGATCAGGCTTCAACGCAAAAAATGCTGACCGATATCGTAGAAATGACAATGCAATACGCCAATTACCTGATGATTCTGCTGGCCTACCCTGTGGCAGCCGCCAGCGGCTGGTTATGGCGTGATTCGACAGTGGCTGAGCGTTACGTCGCCTTACTTTATACGAATGTGCTCAATTACATCGTAAGTCTGGTGATGCTGTTGTCTGGTCTTTATGCCCATTTAACAGGTCAATTGGTCGGCGTCTCAATATTGATAATGCTGGTAGTCTTTTGTTATGCCGGAGTCAGTGTCCGGCAACGATTTTGGCCTGGCGTCTGGTTGGGTTGTTGGCAGGTCTTACTACAGCAAGGTATCGTGATGCTGATGGGTGCCTTTACTGCGCTGATTTATATACTGGTGAAGACTTTGCAAACCTTTCAGGCTGATCTCGACCCCTATCGTTTGCTGTAATGGCCGCTATTGCGGCCTTTTGCTTTTGCCCCCGCCAGTCACCCGGTACTGCGGCCGGCTCAGCGCTGGCAGATTGAGTTACGGCATGCAGTGGGGGCCGCCCCGTTCAGATCAATGCAGTCTTTTGTCCTGCACCAGCACCCAGGGAGACACCACTACAGCCCATAATTCAGCATTTTGCTGATACCAGCTGCTGGCCAATGCATCGTCAACCCGGCGGACCAGATTATCCTGCAGCCAGACACCAACTGTTGATTTGTCATCCACAGCAAAGGCATAGGCAACCTCAACTAAATCAAGGCCAGCCGTCACTTCAATGACGGCGCCGGCAGCATAAAATTTCTGCAGTTCATGCCAGTGGATACGCGCCGTTTCGCCGGTGATTTTGGCTTTTAAAACTTCAGGTTCAGTATCAAAATTGTCGTGCATGTTGTACTCATTCTTACAGATTATTCAGGTTCATCGCCTTGCTCAGATACCTGCGCCGCGCTTAATTCATGCTTTTTCAGCAGCTTATGGAAATCGGTTCTGTTACGCCCTGCCAATTCAGCCGCACGGGTGACATTGCCCTCGGCCATTTTTAACACGCGCACCAGGTATTGCCGCTCAAACTGGTCACGCGCTTCACTGAGCGTTGGCCAGAAACTGCGGTTTTGTTCCAGCGCCTGACTGACCAGCGCCAGGCTAATCACCGGGTTGCTGGTCAGCGCCACACACTGCTCCACCACGTTGACCAGCTGGCGCACATTGCCAGGCCACTGCGCTGTGACTAAAGCCTGCATCGCATCTTCGGAAAAGCGGTTGACCTGAACACCATGGCGCTCAGCGCTTTGCTGTAACACATGCCGGGCTAACAGCGGAATATCCTCGGCGCGTTCGCGTAAGGTTGGCAATTGCAGATTGACCACGTTCAGGCGGTAATATAAGTCTTCACGGAAGCTTTGTTCCTGCATCGCCTGCTTCAGATCGCGGTGCGTGGCAGAGATCACCCGCACATCGATGGGGATCGACTTAGCGCTGCCGACCGGCCGGATTTGCCGCTCCTGCAGTGCGCGAAGTAGTTTCACTTGCAGCGGCAGCGGCATATCACCAATTTCATCAAGGAATAGGGTGCCGCCGTCGGCCTCGCGGAATAAACCGGCATGTTCAGTGACCGCACCGGTAAAAGCGCCTTTAGCATGACCAAACAGCTCTGATTCCAACAAATGCTCTGGCAAAGCGCCGCAGTTAATCGCAACAAAAGCGCGGCGCGCCCGTGGACTGGCCAGGTGGATGGCATTGGCCAACAGCTCTTTACCGGTACCGCTGGCCCCGGTGATCAGCACGCTGACATCACGTTGTGCCACCCGGTACGCCTGTTCCAGCACCTGCTCCATCGTTTTGCTGCGGGTGACAATGGCCTGACGCCAGCTGTCTTTGCTCGGCACATGCGACTGATGCACGGCTTTTTGCAGAATATCGCGCAGTTCGACGTTATTGAGCGGCTTGGTCAGAAAACCAAATACACCGCGTTGTGTTGCGGCGACCGCTTCCGGAATGGAACCATGTGCCGTCATCAATACCACGGGTAAACCCGGGCTGCGTTTGGCGATTTCATCAAACAGCGCCATGCCATCGAGGCCCGGCATCCGTAAGTCGCTGAGTACCACGTCAACCGGCTGCTTGGCCAGCAGCGTCAGCGCCGTTTCGGCACAATCGGCCGAGATCACCTGATAACCTTCACCTTCGAGGCGTAACGTCATCAGCCGCAACAAACTTGGGTCGTCGTCGACCAACAATAAGCGGGCATTGTTGCCTGTTGGAGTGCCGGGCATGTTAACCTCCGCCTGACTGGTTCAGCTTGGCTTCGATTTGGGTCAGTGCCTCGATTTTCTTTTGCAGATCGGCATTTTGTTTTTGTAATTTTTCCAGATTGTCCTGCTGCTGACCATTGAGCCGACCCAGCGCTTTGACCGCTGATTCAGATTCCAGCAATTTCTGGTTATAGGCGTAGTCCCAGCGTAATAAAGCTGCGAGGCCTGCTGGCAACCGGCTCAGCTGCTCACTGAGTTGATTCTGGGCGCGGAACCGCACCGCATAAGGTGTATCCGGATGCAAACGCAGCAACAACCCCTGCAATTCGCCGACCGGCGTTTTTTCCAGAGTTTTGCTGATGGCGTCCCGTTGCGCGGTATTCATCTGCAACACTTCGCCACGAAAGATCTGCCAGGCGCTCAGCGTAGCGGCATCATCCTGTAATGCCAGCTGCGGCTTGACCGGCGCTGGTTGCTCCTTCGGCAGCTCCACCACTTTTTCCGGCGCCGGTTTTGGCTTCAAAATCACCGGCAACGGTGCAGGCACGCCCTGACAGCCAGCCACCAACAGCGTTACCCCAAGCAGGGTCCACTTATTCATACTTATTCCTCTACCATAGGCAAACGCACACGAATACACACGTCGGCATAATTCACGTCAACGATCTCGGCCATGCCCCCCAACAACCGGGCGCAATCAGACACAATCGACAGACCAAGACCTGAGCCCTGCACTGCGTCAAAACGCGGCGCTTTACCGCGCTGAAACGGCTCAAACAATTTGGCCCTCAGCTCCGCCGGGATCGGCGTGCCGTTATTCGCCACATCCAGCAGCATAAATTTCTCATGTGGCTTTAACACCACCCAAACCGGACTCCCCTCACCACCATAGGCTTGGGCGTTATTGATCAGATTGTCCAGAATACGCCGAAATAACATGGCATCGGTATAGAGACGCGGCAGCTGACAGTCCAGCTGGATGAACTGCCGGCGTTGCTGTAATGACAGCGCGTGGTCAGCGAAACAACTGTCGAGCAGTTGCTGGCTGTCATGCCAGGCAAATTCTGGTTTTGCTTGTTGGAGCAGGCGGTTGTAGTCCAGTAATTGCTCGGTCAGTTGGCTCAACCGGTCGGCGCTACCGTTCAGTAATGTCACCACTTCCATTTGCTGGCTATTGAGCGGCCCCACCAGCTGCTCGCTGAGTAAAGCACAGCCCTCTTTGATACTGGACAGCGGCGTTTTCAGTTCATGTGAAGCGTGGCGTAATAAAATCAGTCTTAAGGCTTCAAGCTGTTGTAGACGCGACGCCAGCCAACGTAATTGTTCGCCGAGTTCAGTCAGTTCACGCGGCCCCACCACTTGTTCGTGCGGAAAATGATGGCTGGCCTGACCGATGGAGCGGATCATGGTATCGAGCTGTTTAATCGGCGAGGCGATACGCGCCTGTGCCCACAGCACCAATAATAACGTCAGCACGACTAAGGTCACGGACTGCCAGGCCAGCTGGTTTTGCGCATCGACAACAAAACTCTGCTGTGTCTGTAAACGCTGTTCCAGCCGCTGCCAGATTTGTTCTGTCAGTTGCTGTTGCTGCTGACGCAGCGTCTGCAAGGTAGGAGAAAGTTCTTCGTTGCTGGCGTGCAGGAAATTCTGCAATAAAGTGGTGACCTGCGCCGCCTGCGCCTGACACAACAAAGGCGCGTCTAAATCCAGACAAACCTGCTGCAGCATCTGCTGGTAGTTCAGCAAATGCGTGGTGGCCAGCGTACTTAATGAATCTGTGCGTAAAATACCAAACTGACGCACCGCCCGTTCGATATCAATCACCAGATTTTGCATGTTTTCCGCACGTTTGACGCTGTCGACTGAAGATTCAGCTTCAGCGACAGCAAAACGGCTGACGTCAGATAAGGCGCTGTTACTTTGCCACAGCAACACCGCCAGCGGGATCAATGCCAGAAAAAAGCTTAATAAAATAAATTGCCGCAATGAGGCCGGCTGGATAGGACTTCGCATGCCGAAGGCTCCGCATCAATCAGGCGCATCAGGCGCCGGTCTGGGACTCTGGCGCCTATCATAGCGGATTTGTGTGCGACAACTCACGGCCAATTATTGAGTTTTGCCGGAACAAGCTGCCAACGGCTTATTTTAACTGCAGTTCAGCAGCAAATTGCTGTAAAGACAGCTGTTGTTGCGGGCTGTCCGGCAGCACTGGCTGGCCGGGCGTTTCGGCCCATTGCAGCTGCAACAAACTGGCATCCGGTTGTGCCGGCAGCACCAGCATAAAATCGCCTTCGTCGCGCACCACAAACTGATGCCCCTGCGCTGAGCCCGGTAGCATCGGCACCCGGATCACTCTGGGATCCTCAATTGATAGTTGCTGTAGTACCTTGCCGTCGGTATTTTTCAGACTGATGGTCATTGCACCGGCGTGTGCCAGTTGCCTGGTCCGGCGCTGCCCGTCCGCAAGCTGCACCCGCTGCACTTGTTGAATTTCGCTGCCGTTGGCGTCAAAAGCCACTTTCACCAGCCAGAACTCGGCGGCAAATCCAGGTATGGCTGTGCAGGCAGCCAGAGCCAGCAAGCTGACTAACTTATTGAATCTGAACATTCCATTGAACCTCTTTGCTGACAAGCGCCGGCGCTTTGATTAAACCACTGATATCGGTGATCACCGCCTTCAGCTGGTAATTTTGCTGTTGTTCCTGACAGCAGCTGATACTGGTTTTCCCGTCAAACTGTGGCAACAGCTGACTATTTAAATACCACTGCACTTGTTGCTGCGCACTGCCGACCGACAACACCAGAGAAAACTGCTGGTTTTGCCCCCGCTGCTGCACCACTTGTGGCTGCTGCGGCTGTTGGCTGTGGTACATGCCGATGGTCTGGTACAGCTGATTGACCCAGGCTTCACCATTGATTTCACCGATGGGCTGGCCTAATTCGAGCATAAAACTATTATGTTTCGGCCGGTAAAAACCTTTGCTGTGGTAATAACCGCCTTCAAACAACCCAACACCGGCTTGCCCCGGTTGCGTCGGCACTTTGGCCGGATCGCTGAACCAGTGCCGCCATTTCACCTGGTTCAAATCCGTCAGTTGCGTGATGTTGGCGTAACAGGTCTCACAGTAATACGGCAGGTACATTGGTGCTGACGCTTCATCGACATATTCGTCAGCCAGACGGGCAAAGGAATGACCAAGTTCATGGATAGCGACATCGGTCGCGCTTGGATGCAGGGTAAAAGTGGAAATAGAACCACCGGCTCCACCATATTTAGTGCTGTTACCAGCGACCAACACAAAATCAAACTGCGGGTAATGCTGAAACACGTAGCTGAACACCTTAGTGCTGTTGACACAGTACAAACGGTCTACACCAGCACAGCCAAAATTACCGTCAAACAGCGTATCCACCAGCGTGTTGGTCGACGGGTCATCGGCGCCACTTTGTGCCGACACCGCATCCAGCACATGCAGGCTCCAGCCGTCGCGGTGAGTGCCGATTTCTTTGCTGGTGAAAAACACCTGACTGAACTTCACTGCGGCATCGCGCAATTTCTGTTGTTCTGCAGCGGTAAAACCATCGCCGACAATCACCAGATTCAGCCGGTTACTTTGCACAGGCCCAACAATAGTGCGGCCCATGCCGTTGCTGCTTGGAATAGCCAAAAGCACTTTCTGTTTAAATTCGGCTGTGGCTCCCAGTGGATCTGTGGCCAGCAGCGAGAGCTCGGTTTCCACTGCTTCGTTTTGAGATAACACATGCAACGAGGTGTTGGCCTGACTGCGGTCCAGACGGAACAACTCCGGCTGGGGATTACTAACAGTCACCGTATCGCCATCAACATCCTCAGCTTTGAAGGTCAGTACATAACTTTGGCCTGCGTCTAACAGCGCCGGCAATGCCGTCACAGTCAGCGTCGGCGCATCATTGACTGCCGCCAGCGTGATCTCGGCGTTAAAAGTCACTGCTGCAGACTTTCCGTCTGTGACCTGTAACTGCAGTGCGATTTTGCCATTGAGGTTTGTCGCTGGTTTCAGACTGATGTTGCCGGCCGGGCTGACCAGCACACCGGCGTTGACCGGATTGACGCTTTGTAAGCTGAATGTCAGTGTGTCCTGATCGACATCCGTCGCTTTGAGCTGAAAGCTGGCTGCTGTATCTTCAACCCCGGAAAATTGTTGTAGCGCGGCCTGCGGCAGGTCATTGATATTTTGTACTGTCAGTTTGGCATTGCCGGTGACCGGCGGATTTTTCCCGTCACTGACGGTGAAGGTAAAACTGGCGTCACCGGCAAAATCAGCCGTTGGCTGATAAGTAAAACGACCGTCGCTTTGCAAAGTGACGACACCTTGTGCCTGACTTTGACTGCCCAGCTGATAACTGAGTGCGTCATTTTCCGTGTCACTGGCACTGAGCTGCGCCTGCAAGCTGCTGTCTTCGTTTAACTGGAAGCTATTGGTGCCAGGAACCGGCGCCGCATTTTGTGGTATAGGTTGTGGTGACGGTGAGTTGTCTGAGCCGCCGCCACACCCGGCTAAGCCGATAACACTGAAGCACAAAAAGCCGGCATGGGAAAACCAGCGCAGTCCTGGCAGACGCATCAAAACCTCCATGTTTATTTACATATTTTTATCAGCTTATCACATTAGTACAGTAACAGTCTGTACTGCTAAACAAAGAATCCCAAGACATTCAGCCAGTGGCCAGCACAAATTGCAGACGAAAAAAAACCGGTCAACTGACCGGTTTTTTCAGATTTATTCGGGCTTAGGCGTTTGCTGTAACGCCAGCAGCGCGGGCTTTGCGAACTTTTGCAGCTTGACGGTTGTAAGCATCAGTAAACTGGGCTTTTTCCAGTTTGCGCACTGCTTCACCGTTCAGGTCAATCTTGCGCAGATAAGTTACAAACACAAAAGCATTAACCACGAAGAAAGCTGCTGCTGCGATTAAAAATGTGTCCATCTTACACCTCTTTACATCACCGGACTTTGCCGGACTACATACTGTGATTACCTTGGGTTTCAGGTAAAAAACGGAAGTGGAACTCGCTGTATCACTTTCGTTATTTACCTGCTTGATAATCTATATGCAGATGGTGTGCCAACTTAAAAATAAAATATTAAATCATTGTTTTTATTGATGTTAACTACTACACAAGCATCAGAGCAGCAAGAATGACGGCAGAAGGATCACAGGATCTGTTGCTAAATAGCGACAGCAAAAAGCAGTCAAATATTTTATATATAAAAATCAACAACTTAACATGTATCTTTTTTGCGACAGTTTTGGCCGCAAACAGCTAAACCAAATAAAATCATTTTAATTCAATAACTTAAACAGTTACCAAACCAAGCAAATTTCAGCTGAACTTGAGCCGCAGCCCGACTTGCAGCAATGCGGTTAAAAATAACGAGACACATAAAAGCAAAAAAGCGCCCGAAGGCGCTTTTGCCGGTCAACACAGACCTCTTAATTAATAAAACCGTATTTGCGTGAAATCACATCGAAATAGTTCAGGCATTGCTTGGCATATTCACGTTTCTCCACATAACTGCCCGGAAAAAAGCTCTTTTTAAAGCCATAAGCAACAATGTCTTTTAACCGTTTCAGCGGGATATCAAAATTGTCCACCGCCAGCTGATATTCCCGGCTCACCGTAGTATTAGACACCAGGCGGTTGTCGGTGCAAATCACTGTCGCAATCCGGTTCTCCAGCATGTCTTTGAATTTATGTTGTTTAATGTCACTAATAGCCGGATTCGTCTGTAAGTTAGAGGTCAGACAAACTTCAATCGCAATGCGTTTATCAGCAATGTACGATGCCAACTCTTTGATGTATTTCTGTTTATCCAAAATAGCCGGATCTTTGATCATCTCAGGAATAAACATCGAATAACCATGACCAATCCGGTCGGCATAACATTCGGTAATGGCTTCAAACACCGATTCGGCACCATAAGCTTCACCGGCATGCAAAGTTTTCAGTAAAAAATGCTGATGGGCGTATTCGTAGACTTCTTTAAAATTATGCGCTGGGAAGCCGGATTCCTGCCCCGCCAAATCCAGCGCGACGATTGGAATGCCGGCTTCGTCGCGTAACCGCACGCTGGCGCGCACCAATTCCATCGCGGCAAGTTTAATCACCTGCATCGGCTCAAAATCGCGCATCAGCTGAAACAAATTGGTGTAATAAGGCGAAAAACCTTTGCCGGAAAACATCCGCATTGCACAGTTAATGATGCCGTAAGCAAATGGCGGGCGATGACCGAGCTGGACCTGGTCATGCGCATTGTATTCATGCATGGCGCGCTTTAAGCCGTTGTTGACGGTATGCATAATACGGTCGAAATCAATGCCGGCCGCCGGGTCCATTAATAACTGCGGCGCAAACCGCACTTCGATATAATTGACACCTTCAGCCTGATTATCCAGCGCCAGCTCGTAAGCCGCCTGCTCCAGATTCTCCAGATCACGTAATACACCGCAGGTGTACTGAAAGCCATGCAGATACTCACCTAAGTTGTTGTACCGCTCTTTAAACACCAGCTCTTTCATACCTTCAACAGTATTCGACGGTAGCGCCAGCTTGCTGCGCTGCGCCATGTCAATCAAGGACTCCAGCCGCAAACTGCCATCCAGATGCAGGTGTAAATCAGACTTAGGCATTTCTTTAATAAAATCAGCGGAATAAAACGGCATAGGGAGTCCCGAAGCAAAAATACAACTGGTTTTAGTTATAGCAGTTCGTAGCAGATGAAGTTTAGAAAAAAGTGGAATACACAGAACAGGAAACAAAATGAAGTGGTGCCCGGGGCCGGACTTGAACCGGCACGCCCTTTCGAGCGAGGGATTTTAAATCCCTTGTGTCTACCGATTTCACCACCCGGGCAGAGTTGCGTGTGCAGGCGCACTTGGCAGAACGGCGGCGATTTTACGCTGGCTTTTGCCTTACTGTCATGCGCTTTTTGCAATGTGAGACAAATTTTTACTGCAGTTGTGCTTTTTTTCGCCATCATACCAAAATGATGAAGCCAACAACCACTGCTCCGATTTCAAATTTAGCCATCCAGAAATCTATATAAAAACCAACAGCTTAATAATTCATCAGCCTAAAGTCGTATCCATTTAGCCATCTATACTGTTGCATTCGGTATTTTGTCGTGATATTACTAAAAACGCTGCAGCTTTGTTCAGTCGTGTATCTGCAGCACCATGCGCCGGCAATGTCGGCCAAGCGCCAAAAAAAGACAGAGCAATGAATCACTTAAACACTATGACCACCATTCTTCTCAGCCTCCTCGTGCTCCTAATCGGACCTCGGGGTGTTGTGCATTGGTCGTAGCGTAAATACGGATCCAGCAAACAAACCCCGAGCCACAGGCCGGGGTTTTTTGTTACCTCGAGGTCTGATGGGTGAAAATTTCAGCAAGAGGAACAGGATATGAGCAGCGCCCAACACGAAAACAATAAAATCTGGATTTTTGATACCACATTACGCGACGGCGAGCAGGCATTACGGGCCAGCTTAAGTCATAAACAAAAAATCCAGCTGGCCCATGCTATTGCGCGCTTAAATGTCGACGTGATGGAAGTAGGCTTTCCGGTGTCCTCGCCGGGCGATTTCGCTTCAGTGCAGGCGATAGCGCAAAGCGTGAAAGGCCCGGTGATTTGTGGCCTGTCGCGCGCGGTGTTCGCCGACATCGACGCCTGCGGCGAGGCGTTAAAAGCTGCCGAACGCCGTCGTATCCACACCTTTATTGCTACTTCCCCACTGCACCTGCAATACAAATTACGCAAGACTTTAGAACAAGCCACAGAGCAAGCCGTCGCCTGTATTCAGCATGCGCGCCGTTATACCGACGATGTTGAATTCTCTTGTGAAGACGCCGGCCGCACGCCAATTGATGATTTATGCCGTATTGTTGAAGCAGCCATCAAAGCCGGCGCCAATACCATCAATATTCCGGACACTGTCGGCTATACCATTCCGAACGAATTTGGTCACATCATCAGCCAGCTGATGCATAAAGTGCCGAATATCGATCAGGCGCGCATTTCGGTGCATTGCCATAACGATTTAGGTTTAGCGGTCGCCAACAGCATCAGCGCCATTCAGGCCGGTGCCCGCCAGATTGAGTGCACTGTGAATGGCATCGGCGAACGGGCCGGCAACTGTTCGTTGGAAGAAGTGGCGATGATCATCAAGACCCGCGGCGACTATCTGCCATTTTATACCGATATCAAAAGCACCGAAATTTACCGCTCCAGCCATTTGGTCAGCCAGATTTGCCACATGCCGATCCAGCCGAACAAAGCCATTGTCGGCGAAAACGCTTTTGCCCATAGCTCCGGTATTCACCAGGACGGCGTGTTAAAAGCGCAAAATACATATGAAATCATGTCGCCGGAACAAGTCGGTATTCGCACCAACGAACTGAACCTGACCTCGCGCTCGGGCCGCGCGGTGATCGCGCACCGCTTAACCGAAATGGGTTACAGCAAAGAAGATTATGATTTAGACCAGGTCTATCAGGCGTTTTTAACGCTGGCCGACCAAAAAGGCCGGGTGTTTGATTACGACTTGGAAGCGCTGGTGTTTTTCGAAAACTTAAAAGATGACGACGAGCGCTACAAACTGGCGTTTTTAAGTTCCAGCACTCATACCGGCCATGTCGCCAGTGCCACTGTTGGCCTGACCGTCGGCGAAGAAACCTTCACTGAAGCAGCCACCGGCAACGGTCCGGTCGAAGCGGCCTTTCAGGCGATTCACCGCATCGCCAAACTGGAAGATGCCAAGATGGTTGATTACAACCTGCAGGCCAAAGGCGAAGGTGAAAACGCGCTGGGTCAGGTCGACATCATCATCGAATATCAGGGCCGGCGTTATCACGGCGCGGGCCTGGCCACCGACATCGTGCGCTCATCCGTACTGGCCTACGTCCACGTGCTGAACCTGATTGAACGCAGCAAACGCATTGATGCGGTGAAGCTGGCGCGGAAAAACGCCGACAGCGCCATCGAAAAATAATTCGCTTTAACTTTTCCGAGACACATGATGAAGACTTACAACATTGCAGTATTAGCCGGTGACGGTATCGGACCCGAAGTGATGGCAGAAGCATTAAAAGTGCTGGATGCAGTCAGTGAGAAATTTGGTTTTGCCATCAAAACCCAAAGTGCATTGGTTGGTGGCGCGGCCATTGACGCACACGGCGAAGCGCTGCCTGCCGCCACTTTAGAATTGTGCAAACAAAGTGATGCGATTTTATTCGGCTCAGTCGGTGGCCCGAAATGGACCAGCCTGCCGCCGGCGCAACAACCAGAGCGCGCGTCGTTATTACCACTGCGCAAAACCTTCGACCTGTTTTGTAACTTACGCCCTGGCAAGATTTACCCGGCTTTTGCTGACTTATCGCCGATTCACCCACGCACCAGCTCGAAAGGTATGGACATTCTGTGTGTGCGTGAGCTGACCGGCGGTATTTATTTTGGCGAAAAAGGCCGCTCAGAGACTGCCGCTTTTGACACCCAAACGTACAGCGTGGCCGAAATTGAACGCATCGCCCGCGTCGCTTTTGAGGCCGCGGCCAAACGCAGCAACAAAGTGACGTCCATTGATAAAGCCAACGTGCTGGCGACCAGCGTGTTATGGCGCGAAGTGGTCAGCCGCATCGCGAAAGACTATCCGCAAGTGGCGCTGGATCATATGTATATCGACAACGCCGCGATGCAGCTGATCCGTTCGCCACAGCAGTTCGACGTGCTGCTGTGCGACAACCTGTTTGGCGACATTTTATCCGACGAATTAGCCGCCATTGCCGGCTCATTAGGCTTGTTACCGTCCGCCAGTTTAAACGGTTCTAACTTTGGTTTATATGAACCAGCCGGTGGCAGTGCGCCGGATATCGCAGGTCAGGGCATCGCCAACCCGGTGGCGCAGATTTTAAGTGCGGCGCTGTTGCTGCGTTTTAGCTGTGGTGAAGAAGCGGCGGCGCGCGCGATTGAAGCGGCAGTGGAACAGAGCCTGGAACAAGGCATTGTCACCCGCGATATTAACGCAGAGTCCGGCTACAACACCGCGGATATCGGCAACGCCATCGTGCGTTTTATTCAGGCAGCTTAAGGAGTCCACCATGGGCCAGACTTTATATCAGAAGATTTACCAGAGCCACGTGGTCGGCGCCTTAAACGGCAGCACCGATTTATTGTTTGTTGACCGCCATCTCATCCACGAAGTGACCAGCCCACAGGCTTTTGCCGGGCTGCGTCAGGCCGGGCGCAAAGTGCGCCGGCCGGATTTAACTTTCGCCACGATGGACCACAACACCTCAACGCAAGTGCGCAGCTACGACGCCGCCGGCGAAACCTCGCGTAAACAGCTGGAAGCCTTGGCTGCTAACTGCGCCGAAAGTGGCATTGAACTGCTGGATTTGTATCACCCGGACCAGGGGATTGTGCACGTGATTGGCCCGGAGCTGGGCTTAACCCAGCCCGGCATGATCATCGTCTGCGGCGATTCACACACCTCCACCCACGGTGCTTTTGGCGCTATCGCCTTTGGTATCGGCACTTCAGAAGTCGAGCACGTGCTGGCGACACAAACACTGCCGCAGCAAGTCGCTAAAACACTGAAAGTGGAAGTCACCGGCACGCTGTCGCCATTTGTCACGCCAAAAGATGTGATTCTGGCGGTGATTGGCGCTTTAGGCACGGCCGGTGGTAACGGTTATGTTGCGGAATTCTGTGGTGATGCGATTAAAGGCATGACGATGGAAGGACGGATGACGCTGTGTAATATGAGCATTGAAATGGGTGCCAAAGCAGGCCTGATTGCACCGGACGCCACCACTTTTGCCTATTTACAAGGCCGCCGTTTTGCACCCAAAGCAGAACATTGGGATGCCGCAGTGAGCTACTGGCAAAGTCTGTATTCAGATGCCGACGCGCAATTTGACAAAGTCGTAAGCATCGACGGCAGCCAAATCAAACCACAAGTGACCTGGGGCACCAACCCGGAACAAGTGATTGCGATTGACCAGCCAGTCCCGGCGCCAGAATCTTTTACTGACCTGATTAAAGCCGACGCGGCGCGCCGCGCGCTGACATACATGGGCTTAGAGGCTGGCCAGAAGCTAACTGATGTGGCTGTCGACGTGGTATTTATCGGTTCCTGTACCAACAGCCGGATTGAAGATTTACGTGCCGCCGCTGCTGTGGTCGCCGGCAAAACCGTCGCCGCCGGTGTGCGTGCTTTAGTAGTACCGGGCTCAGGTCAGGTGAAACGTCAGGCGGAAGCAGAAGGCTTAGCCGATACCTTCAAAGCCGCCGGTTTTGAATGGCGTGAACCGGGCTGTTCGATGTGCCTTGGCATGAACGATGACCGCGTCGATGCTGGTCAGCGCTGCGCCTCGACGTCCAACCGTAACTTTGAAGGCCGGCAGGGCCGCGGCAGCCGCACCCATTTAGTCAGCCCGGCGATGGCCGCCGCGGCGGCAATTCACGGCAAATTTGTTGATGTGGCCACTTTAACCGGAGCAAGCGCATGAGTGAGATCTTCGCCAAGGGCCTGGTGTGCCCGCTGGACAAAAATAACGTCGATACCGACCAAATCATCCCGAAGCAGTTTTTAACTTCGGTCAGCCGCGACGGTTTTGCTGAAGCGCTGTTTTTTGACTGGCGTTATCTGGCCGACGGCAGCGCTAACCCGGAATTTGTGCTGAACGAGCCACAATATCAGGGCGCATCTGTGCTGCTCACCCGCGCCAACTTTGGTTGTGGATCCAGCCGCGAGCATGCGCCCTGGGCCATACAGCAATATGGTTTTAACGTCATCATCGCCGAAAGTTTTGCTGATATTTTCTTTAATAACAGCATCAACAACGGCATGTTGCTGATAAGCCTCAGCGCCGCCAACATCGATTTCCTGTTTAACCGCTGCAAACAAGGCCCGCAGCAGTGGCAAATTGATTTGGCCAATCAGGAAATCTTACTCGGCAACAATGCGGCCATTGGTTTTAGCATTGATGCGGATATTAAACAGCGTCTGCTCAGCGGCCTGGATTTTATCGGCGCCAGCGAAACCTTCAGTCCGCAGATTGACCAGTACGAAGCGCGCCGCCGCGCGGCGCAGCCGTGGTTGGGCTAATTGGCTGCAGACAGCGATGTACGTTCGCAGTACGTCGCTGTTTTTCTTCTGTTTTCAGCAAGTTTTCAGCATCTTCCATTCATATTTATCAAGCTTCGTTTACAGTTCACACACCTATCACCCTATAACAGGGAAACGTCTAAATTTATTGGGTAAAACAATAACTTCCTGACTATGCTCGATCGGTAACACGCAAATACATCAGGGTCTGTGAAGCTGTCGGAACCCGGGGCCAAGCGCAGGACAAGCCGACAGTGCATACCGAAAATCTGACGATCCTGTTTGTTGATATTGCCGGCTTTACAGCCACCACCAACCGCCAGTCGCGCCGGCAAAACGCCTCTTTGCTGCAAAATTTTGAAAGCCTGTTAAAACCACAAATTAAGCGCTTTTCCGGCCAGCTGGTGAAATCGATTGGTGATGCGTTATTGCTGACCTTCCGCTCGCCAACTGACGCCATGTTATGTGCCTGCCGTATGCAGGACCGGCTGGCACTGCACCACCAACAACATCCGGAAGAACAACCTATTGTGGTCCGTATCGCCGCCCATTTGGGGGAAGTCCGCACCGCCCGCCATGACATCTTTGGGGAAGCCGTTAATCTGGCGTCGCGCATTGAAGCCGTGACGCCGCCGGGTGAGATTTATTTGTCTGAGGCGGTGTTTCTGGCGATGAATAAAACCGAAGTGCAGGTTACTGAGGTCGGTTTGTTTCAGCTTGAAGGCTTCAACCACGCCTTACATTTGTATCAGGTCTGCCACTGTGCGCCACCGGCGCTGCCCTTTGGCAGCCACAGCGCGGATTTATTGCCGGTCAGCCAGCCGGCACTGCAACGCGGCGCATTGGTGGCGGCGACGGTGCTGCTGTGCGCCGGACTGAGCTGGTGGTTCTGGTCGCAACAAGAGTTCCAACCCAATCTGCCAACGCAGTTAGCGCCTGCTAAGGCAGCACGTTATGTTGCTGTCGATGCGCCGGCGCTGGATGAAGTAGCGTTTAGTGCGGAGCAGCAATTTGGTCTGGTCAATGCGGTGTTTCAGGCGATTGAACAGGTGCCCGGTTATTATCCGGCCGATCAACAGACCGCGCCGCAGGCCGCGGAACGGATCCGGCTCCAGGTCAGTACAGCGGTTTATCCAAAACCCAATACTGTGACTGTGCATTTTCAAAAAGCCGGCGTCGCCGGGTTGACGCTGGAATGGCAGGCCGATCAGACCGAAGCTCTGCTGCAAAAAGTCAGTCAAAGTGTAGTGCGCCAGCTCGGCGGTCAGCCGGACACAGCCGAACCGCAGCGTCAGCTCGACCCTGCGGTGTTTCAGCTGTGGCTCAAAGCTGAATATCAATTATCTATAGCGCGGCAAAAAAACGAACTGGCGGCGGTGCAGACGGTTTTACAGTTGCTGGACCAAGGCGGTGCTTCATTGCAACAATACCGCCCCGCCCAACGCAGCAAATGCAGCGCTGGCACGCTGCTGTACCAGCTCAATCAACAGCCGGCGGTGTTAGAACAAATCCATCCTGCCTGCCAGGCGCTGACAGGCCCGGCCGCAACCGCCGCGGACTGGCTGGTTTATGGCCAATATCAGAGTCTGCGCGGTGAATTTAACAGCGCGGAACAGGCTTTGCAGCAGGCCATTGCGCTGCGCCCTGGTTCCGCCACCGCCTACACCGAACTGGCCCGCTTGTATCAGGCCGCAAATCTGCCGCTGGAAGCAGAACGGGTCTACCAACAGGCCGTGCTGATGCAACCGGAACATTGGTACGCGCTACAGGCCTTGGCAGTATTTCAGCTGGAACGCGGTTACCTCGACAGTGCTGTCGCCAACTTTAAGAAAGTAATAGCCCTGCTGCCGCACAGTGCCAATGCACTGACCAATCTGGGCTCCGCCTATTTACTGCAGGGCCAAATTCAGGCCGCCGCCGACACTTATCAGGCCGCGCTGGAACTCAGTGCTGAAGCATCAACCCAGGCTAATCTGGCGACCATTTATTATTACCTCGGCCGGATGCCGGACGCGATCCGGTTGTATCAGCAAGCCCTGCTGCAACTGCCGGATAAATTTGAACTACATGGCAACATTGCCGACGCCTATCGCCAAAGCGGCGCCAGCACTGATGCCAACCGGCATTATACGCAGGCGCTGCAACTGCTGAGCCGGCAACACCGGCTGGATTCACGTGAGCTGGCGCTGCAAGCGCATTACCTGAGCCATTCCGACCTGCAACAGGCCAGCAGCCTGATGGCCAGCGCTTTAACGCAGGACAACAAAAACGCTGAGATTTGGCTACTGGACGCCATGTTGCAAATCAGGCTGGGCCAGCCGGCAGCGGGCATGGCGTCGGTCCGTCAGGCGCTGCAGTATGGTTTTCCGGCCAAACTGCTGGCTGTTGAACCCGATCTCGTCAGCCTCAGCAACAAAGCCGAATTTCAGAAACTGATCCACCCAACCACAGGACGCTGATTATGCACAAACCTCTGTATTTGCTGATGTTCCTCTTTGGCTTTGCGTTGAACGCCAACGCCGCCTGTCCGAATCAAAGTAATGATGCCAGCATCTTGCTGCAAAACACCGCGGGCGTGGTGACCTTTGCCGATCAAGCCGATAAAGACTGCCAGGTGCTGAACGATTCTCCGCAACGTGCGGTGTTCTGGGTGTTTCAGGGCATGAAGCAGGATTGTATGCCGGCGGGTTCCGGCAAGTGCCGCATAGAATTGCAACAGGTTGACAGTAACACTCAGAGCAAGGTCAATTGTCACCCGAATGGCAATGATTTTGTCTGTATGCTGAATGTACACCGGCTGAAAAGCGGCTGCGATCGGGCTGACCCAGGCTCGGCCAACTGCTCAATCTCTTATCTGGTGTTTTATCAAAACCAGAAAGTCGACCCGACCATCATTATTAATCCGCGGCCAAGTGTCGACTAAGCACCACGCCGTACGGCGTGGTGCTGCGGTTCAGAGCCCGCCAGTGATAGTCTGACGGATGCTGATATCCCGCAGTTGCTGTTCCTGACGCGGATCGCGGATGGATAAACCGCTGGCATCGAGCGGCGCTGCCGCCGGTGTGTCGGCTTGTTGCGTCACCGCAACCACCGGACAGCTGTTATTGCCGGCATAAAACAACGCGGTTTTTAACAGGCCTTCCTGCGCATCACCAAGCGGTTTGCTCAGGTCGTCCGCTGCCGGGCAGCCTTTGATATCTGCGGCGAATTGAGGCGCCGGTTTTGGGGTGAAACCTGCGGCATAGTCACCAAAACCTTTGGCGTTGACGCCGCTGAACTGAATGGTGAAATAAGTGGTACCGCAGTTGTCGGTCGGATAAAAGCCATAAGGTTTACCACAGGTTTTACCGCCGATCTGGATCACCTCAACATCAATACCGCGCAGCGCGTTGATAAAGGCTTCACTGGCCGAGCAGGTGTTGTCAGTCGTCAGCACAAAAATCCGGTTCAGGCTCAGGTTCGGTAAAGTCTGACTGGTCAGGCGCCCGGCACTGTAGTCGATGCCGCGGCCATAAAACGGCGTTGGCTCCAGCGCCTCACCGGTCACAGGATCAGTGTTCGGATATTTGTCATTAAACTGCAGCTTGTCGAAAAAACGCGACTGGATTTGATTCGGCCCACTGACCATGTAACCAAACTGCGAGGCCAACGCTAACAAACCACCGCCGTTGTAACGCAGGTCCACCACTAATTCGTTAACGGCAGCACTTCGGAATTGCTCCACAGCACTAATCAGCTGCGGCTGCGCTGCGGCGATATGCGTATTAAACTGCAGATATCCGACTTTTTTACTGCCACTTTGCAGTACTTTGACGTTATGTACCGGCACTGTCGACACATCGGCTGATTGCAAAGTGAAGGATTTGCGGCTGCCGTCCGCTTGTTGCACCGTAAACTGGTGGCTTTCACCGGCTTTGGCCGGGAATAACGCGGCATTGATGGTATTGACGCCAGTCTGGGTATTATCGTTGACGAAATCGATACCATCGACTTCCAACAGCTTAGAACCACGGCTCAGCAACGCGGTCGCCGCCGGACTGCCGGGTTCAGTGTACGCAACAGTCAGCTGACGCGGAGGCCGGGTCGCAGTGAAAATCCACTCGATACCATAACCGCTGGTGACCGCAGATTGGGTCTGCTTTTTGTACTCCGCAGTATCCTGATAAAAATGGAAATTGTCTTTAGCGGCGCCAGAATCGGTTTTGTTGCTGGTTTTCAGCACATCAAAATAGGCCAAAGTGCTGTAAGCGGCCGGGTCCAGATCGGGCAGTTCCTTGTACCACAGGTAAGTTCTGTTGCTCCAGGACCGCAGCCAGAGCTTTTCATGCATGGCAGTACCGGCTTTGTCCGGATAGGCACTGTTACTGAAAGGGTCGATCCCGCTGCGTGGCGTGGCGCAGAAGTTCTGTAATGTCGACTCTGCAGCATATTGGCCGGCCACCCAGGATGGCGCCGTTGGGGTAGTGGGTGTTGTGGTGCCGGTACCAGGTGTAGTGCCGCTGTTGCTGTCGCCACTGGTCCCACCGCCGCCACAAGCCCAGAGCAAACTCGAACTAAAGACGATAATGCTGCTGTATAACCACTGTTTCATCAGACACTCCAGACTTATTGATCCATTATTTCTGCAGAATGATAACAAAAAGTTATCGCCGAAGTTAATTACTTGCCCTACGTCAATCAAGCTTGATTTGCCAGCTGCATTTGTTGCAAAAATCGCCAATTGTTTCCACACTCAGGCAGTGTACACACAAGGAGCATCGTGATGACCAGTCTGGCCCCAGGTCAAGTTCTGCAACTGTTTCAGGGCGAAGGCAGTGTTAACCAACGTTTGGCTAATCTACACAACCGTGTTCTGCAAACTATGCCTGCTATCAGCCGGATCGCCTGCGCCTTGTATGAGCCATCCGGAGAACTGCTGAAAACGTTTATAAATAGTACCCGCGATGGTCAAGCTATCAGTGGCTATGAAGCCAGACTGGATAGTTGTGGCGAACTGAGTCTGCTTGCAAAAAATGGCAGCTGCCGGGTCATTGACGATATCCCACTGCAAATCAAATCAGGTAATCACCATTCCGACTGGCTCTTATCACAACCCTATCGCAGTTCCTTTACCGTTCCTATGTACGACAATGGCGGCTTTTTAGGTTTTATCTTTTTTGATTCTGCAGAGCCTGGTTATTTTGATAGCCGTGTTCAACGCGACCTGTTGTTATATTGCAATCTGATAAATATGGCGTTATCTGCCGAACTCTCAGCAGTCCGCGCCGTTTTAGTATCAGCACAAGTGGCGCGCGAGTTTGTAGATTTACGTGATTTTGAGACTGGCGCCCATCTGGAACGAATGGCGCAATATGCCCGGCTTATTGCAAAAGCTGTTGCAGATGATTTTCAGCTCAGCGATGAAACCATTGAACATATCTATCTGTTTGCTCCATTACATGATATCGGCAAAATCGGTATCCCAGATCAGGTCCTGCTTAAACAAGGACCGCTGACTAACGACGAAAGGATGTTGATGCAGACACATGTGGAAAAAGGTGAGCAGCTGATGCACAAAGTCATTGGTGATTTCGGTTTGCAACACCTGCCGGACTCAGAGATTATGCACAATATTGTGGCGTGCCATCATGAGTTTCTGGATGGTTCAGGCTACCCGCGTGGCTTGCGTGGTGACGAGATACCTATCGAGGCCCGCATCGTTACAGTAGCGGATATATTTGATGCACTAACCAGTCAGCGGCCCTATAAAAAGCCTTGGACAGCTGAAGCAGCGATGCAGGAACTTCGCCGAATGGCTGAAACAGGCCGGATCGATATGCGCTGTGTTGAAGCTTTAGCCGGACAGATCGAAAAAGCTCAATGGATTGCCCGGAATTTTGTCGATACTCATGCCGCGGAAAGCCTGTCCTACTAATTATTTATCCAACTGCACCAGGGGTGTTTAGTCTGCCATTGACAAATCCAGTCAGCGACCTCAGCTGCCGGCATCGGCTTTGCCACACCATAGCCCTGCGCCAGCTCACAGCCAATGCTTAGTAGGGCTTTGGCGTGCGCCATGGTTTCCACCCCTTCGGCAATCACACTCCGATCAAACACCTGCGCCAGTTGTACCACACCGGCGACAATATTGTGGTCGTCCGGATCTTCCAGCATATCGCGGACAAAACTCTGGTCGATTTTCAGACTATGCACCGGCAACTGACGCAAATAAGTCAAAGACGAATACCCGGTACCAAAATCATCGAGCGCAAAACGCACGCCAAAACCCTGACAGCGGCGTAAAGCGTCGCGCGCGGCGGCTAAATCACGGATGGCGGTGCTTTCCAGAATTTCCAATTCAATCTGCCCCGGGCTCAGCTGCGGATAATGCTGCAACAAGCCGGACAACTGTGTAGCAAAGTCGTCATTCAGCAAATGGCTGGCACTGATATTAATACCCACTTCCAGATGAATGCCTTCCGCTAGCCAGCTGGCAGCCTGCATAATGCCGGCATGCAATACAAACTGACCAAACTGGCTTTCCAGCTCGCTGCCTTCAATAAAAGGCAAAAATGCCGCCGGCGACAATAAACCACGCTGCGGATGCTGCCAGCGGATCAGCGCTTCCACCCCCACGACTGCGCCACTGCGTAAATTCACTTTCGGCTGATAAAACAACACAAATTGCTGCAGCTGCAGCGCTTCCTGCAGTTGCTCCAACATCATCCGGTGTTCCTGCGCTTCGCGCTCGTGCGCCGGGTCAAACCACTGAATGCGGTTGCGGCCAGCTTCTTTGGCCTGATACATCGCTTTGTCAGCATGGCGCAGCAGCGTATCCGGGTCAGCATTGTCATCAGGATATAAACTGACACCAATACTGCTGGTCAGCACGATTTCGAGACTGTCGAGCTGCAAAGGCCGGTTGACCGCCTGTAGCAGGCGTTTGACAATATGATTGCCTTCCGGCAGAGCCGGCATATCCGACAGCAATACAACAAACTCGTCACCGCCAAGCCGCGCCAGCGTGTCGTCATGACGCAGTGCAGCCTGCAGCTGATGACTCAGTGCCAACAATACCCGGTCACCGAAGGCAGTGCCGTGCTCTTCGTTAATCTGCTTAAAACCGTCGATATCAATCAGACAAACTGCACAACGTTGCCCGGTCTGCAAAGCCCGGATCAAGGTCTGATTAAAACGCGACAATAACAACCGCCGGTTAGGCAGGCCGGTTAAGGCGTCAAAATTCGCCACTTTGTCGAGCTCAGCGGCATGAGCTTTAAGCTGACTGATATCAGCAAAAATACCGATGTATTGCCGGATAATGCCATCCGCATCACGCACCACCGAAATTGACAACATTTCGGTATACACTGAGCCGTCTTTGCGTTTATTGATGATTTCGCCGCGCCAGAAACCATGTTGTTGTAGTTGCCGCCACATCTGCTGATAAAAGCCTTTTTCATGCAGTCCGGACGATAAGATGCGCGGCGATTTGCCTTCAACTTCAGCGACGCTGTAACCGGTAATGCGGCAAAACGCCGGATTAACCCGGATGATACGATTCTGGGCATCAACCAGCATCATGCCGTCATAACTGCCGGCAAACATCAGCTCTGCAAGGCGTAGCGTTTCTTCATTATTCCGACGCTGTTGAATATCAGAATGAGTGCCGGCCAGCTGCAACGGTGTGCCATCTGCAGTTCGCGTGACAATTTTGCCGCGGGTCAGCACCCAACGCCAGCTACCGTCTTTACAGCGCGCACGGAACTCCACTTCATGCAGCGGCGCCAAGCCTTGCAGATGTTGTTCAATCGACTGATGTACTGCAGCAAAATCCGCCGGATGCACCAGTTGCGGCCAGTTATCCGGCCGCACATCCATCTCACCGGGCTGATAGCCCAGCATAGTTTCAAAACGCTCACTGACTTGCATCCGCTGCTGCTGCAGGTCCCATTCCCAGAAGCCCTGCTCTGAACCTTCCAGTACCCGCTGCAACTGACGTTTTTGCCCGACCATCGCAGTGATATCGCGGGCGATACCAAAAGTACCGCATGGCTGTTGACGATGGTCGAACAAGGGGCCTTTACTGACCGAATACAGCTGTGTGCTACCGTCAGCAGCTTGCAGTTGTTCCTGAAAATGCATTACTTGTTGCTGTTGCCGCACTTTGGCATCATTTTGCTGCCACACCACAACCTGGGACGGGTCCAGCAATTCGATGTCGGTACGACCAATTATCTGACTGGCATCACGGCCAAAAGCGCGACAGGCCGCCTGATTCACTAACTGATATCGTCCGGCCGGATCTTTGGTAAACACAATATCGTCAGTACCTTCAATCACCGCATCTAATAAACGCTGCTGCTGGCCCACGTGGTAAGTTTTATTGCGCAGTTGCTGGCATAACCAGCTGACAGTCACGCCGTTAATCGTTAAAAACAACCACTGCAGCTGCATATACAGGCTTTGCTCCGGACCACTCAAGGTGTTCCGGACAATCCAGCCGACAGCCAGCGCTGATAACAAAGTGGCAAAAATACCGGGGCCAAAGCCACCGAAGACCGCAGCGAGAATGACTGGAAATAACTGCAGGATCATCATCGGCTTCGTGGCAATGTCCACCGGCAATAACAGCCGGAACCACAGCATCATGCCCACCAGCAACGCCGCCAGCAGATAGTCACGCACCTGACTTTGCCGGTGATTGAGCGGCAACACACTGTGTTCTGTACCTACCGGCGAAGGCACATTCTTCAGCGCCAGCGACAAACCTACCGCGCTGACCAGCACAAACATCATGCCTTTGAGCATTGAAACTCTCAGCAGCTGTTCCGGGCTTATCAGCAGCAGCAAAAGCTGGTCAGACAGAAAAATCCAGCTCAGCGCCAACAGCAGATAAGCCAGCACCACAATAAAGATATACCTTTGACGAAGTGACAACAGCGCAGACCCGAAAACGCGGACAATGCCAGCAAGGATAATAGAGACCCAGTACCGCAGCAAGTTTCAAAATAGGCAACAATGCTGCTCAGACCATTGATAACTGTGACCTTTGCTTACAAAAGCCGATGGATTTTTCTGTCGCCAGCGCCTGAGTTCTGCATTAGCATCAGGTCTTTGCAGTCACAGAAATGGAGATATTCAGATGCAGCGCCTGCACCAACTGATTAGCGAATTCAGCCGGACCGATCAGGTCGACCCCAGCCAACAATTACTGGCCAAACACCAAAAGATGGCATTAAACCCGTTTCGGTTTTTACGTGGCAGTTCCGGTTTGTTTTATGCCGATATTCAGTCGGGATTACTGCAACTGCCGCGTGCGCTCTGCACCCAGGTGCCACTGACCACTGTGATGGGCGACTGCCATATCTCTAATTTTGGTTTTTTCACCGAAGATGGCAGTTATGGCGAACGGGTGATTTTTGCCCCCAATGATTTTGATGATGCTTGCATTGGACCGGCAGTATGGGATTTAAGCCGGTTTATCGTCAGCCTGTTACTGGCCGCAGATTATTGCCACGGCCTGATCTCAGCAAAATACATCAGTGAGGATGCGCCTGATTTGACCGGTTTGACCGCAGCCAGCGCTGCGGATGCTGACGCCGCCGCCCGCCGTTTTCTGCAGAGTTATGCTGATTGCTGTGCTGCAGTGGCCAAAGATCCGGAATTCCGGTTCAGCACTCAGGATGATTTCCCGAAACAACATGTGCTGAAACCCTTTTTGAAAAAAGCCATTAAACGCTCAGCCGCAGGCGCGGATTTTCTGAGCAAAAGTACACTCGCTAAATCTGTGGATTTAAGCGCCCGACCGCTGCAGTTTAAGGCCGACAGTGGCAAATTCAGCCGGATTGAAGCCAACCGTTACGCCGAGCTGGAACAGGCTTTTGCACCTTATGTACACGACCGCATTCTCGATATCGTCACCCGGCATGGCGCCGGCACCGGTTCGCTGAATATGCAACGCTATTATTTACTGGTCGGTCCGGCCGAATTGGCGTCCGATGCCGATTTGGCTTTGTGTCAGGTAGTTGAAGTGAAACAACAACGCCGTTCAGCCCCGTTGTTTTTCTTTCCGGATTTACATCCGGTCAACCGGCTCAATGACGCGCACCTGACGGTCGATTGCCAGCGCCTGATGCAGCGCCGGCCCGATTCAGTACTGGATGAAGTGCAGTTTGAAGGCGCGCACTATCTGGTGCGTTCGCTGCATCATGCCAATGTGGATGTCGACCCGGAAGACATCTGTCTGCACATTGAGGACCCGGCGAAATCGTTGCGCCAATATGCTGAAGCCTGTGGTCATGCTTTGGCACTGGCGCACAACCGTGCTGACCGCCGCTCTGCGCGTTTCGCCGTGCAGATGCAACAGGCGCTGGCGGTTGAAGCTGAGGCATTACTGCAAGCCTGCCAGCAATACGCACAGCAACAACAACAAGATTGTCAGCTGCTGGCGACTTTATTGGCTGAGACAGCAACTAGGGCGTGTTGATAAAAAGCCAGTTGCTGCTGCAACTGGCTTCATTCAAAACCTTCAGGGGAAAGCAGGACGAGTCATCGTTTATTGATAAGACCAGTTCTGCGTCACACCGCTGAAGCTGCTATAAGCCCGCACACCGACATGCCAGACCCCGGCTTGCGGATTACTGATGACACAGCTTTCAGCATTGCCGTTTTTATAAGGCCGGCACTGGTAGCTGGTGGTGGTTGGTTGGCTGCCAAAACGAACATACAGGTCCGCATCACCAGTGCCACCACTGATTGTCACCGTCAGCGTGGTTTTACCGGCAGGCACCGTAATGGTATTGCGTGTCCAGTTACCAGTGGTGGCGGCCAGATTGGTTAAGGTGCCGGAATCACCCGGTGGGGTCACAGTGCCACAATCAGCGGTTGTCACGCCAACCACGGAAAAGGCAGCTGCCACATCGGCGGTGTTATAGCCCTTGTCTTTGGTTGCCTTACAGACGCCGTTAGCAGCCGACACAAAGGTCGCATTCGAAGTCCAATACACCTGGTTGGCGACAGTGAACACTTCAAAGGCTTTGCGGGTATTCCAGCCTGCCTTGTTCGCTAACAGGTAAAAGGCTTTGTTGAAGACGCCTGAGCTGTGGTGTACGTCCATGCTGCTGGTGTAATTGCTGGCATGGCCAATAGAGCGGCCATCTTTGGTCGGGTCGTCCATGTACCGTAGCGCGCCGGTACTTTTGAAAATATCCGCACCGACTAACCAGTCGTTGCTGCCTTTCATAAAGTATTCAGCGGCTTCACCCGCCATATCCGAGAATGCCTCGTTGATACCACCAGATTGCGCGCTGTACACCAGGCCTGAGTTAAATTCAGTAAAACCATGGCTGACTTCGTGCGCAGACACATCCAGACTCACCAGCGGATAGAACCGGCTGGCGCCGTCACCAAAGGTCATTTGCGTACCGTCCCAGAAGGCATTTTCATAGCTGCTGCCATAATGCACCCGCATTTTCAGCTTAGTATTCAGTGGATTTACACTGAACCAGCTCTGGTACATGTTAAACACCACACCGCCAAAATAATGCGCGTCATTTAATGGTGAATACGCGCCATTGATGGCTTTAAAGGTGTTATTCGGACAAGTGAACTGGTGAATGCTGCCACCAGAAGTCGCGCCATTGAGGTTAATGGTGTCGACATTGGCGTTGGTCATCCGGCAATTGGCATCGACATTCAGATAACCATAAGTAGTACCGTACTGATACTGCCCGGTTTTGGTGTTGCCGCCAGGTCCTGTGGCATTGGCGTGTGCAATGCCGTCCCAACTTTGCAGCACTTTGCCGTTGTTGGCGTCGATAATGCTGTAAGGCCGGCTCGGCTGCTGGCCTTTTTGCGTCAGATAATGCGTGATATACACCAGCCGGGCCGTGTCGTTCTGGTCCAGATAGACCCAGAGTTTGGCATTGGCGCTTTGTGCGCTCAGCTCGGCCTGTAAAGTGGTTTGCTCATCAGCCGACAGCGCTTGCAGGCTTTCAACGCCGCGACTGGCCAGAATGGCTTGCTCTGGCGCCAGCGCTGGTCGTGCGTCCGGCAAGTCGTCTTCAATACCGGTCACCACAGTGCCGCTGATATCACTGTATTGACCATTGGCGTTGATGGCCGCGACGTTATGACCCCATACCGGGATGCCACGGAATTGCTGCTGGTAACGGCTTTTCAGTTTGCCGTCGAAGCGTTTGATTTGTTGCAGGGCTTTAAAGCTCATCGGCTCAGCACTGCGATCGTCCAGCGTACCATCCAGACTGCTCAGGGTCTGACCATTCAGCAGGTTGGCGGCCGGGACTACCTGTGCTGCTTGTAATGGCGCGCAGAACGCCACAGTCAGGGCGATGGCCAATGGGCTCAGATGTGGTAATTTCATGAGGTTTCCTCTTAGATTTTATTATCATTAATGTTCCTGAATACCGCGCTGATACAGGGCGGCTCAGCTAACATAGACAAGAAAAATCGTTTGAAATTAACATCATATTAATATCAGTAATTTATTAACTCCTTATCAACCCCGTCGCGTCATGCTGTCATCAAGCGGGTTTTCGTCAATGTCGGCAAACTGCGATAAGATGACTTTTTTTCAGTTGGGATCTGCGGATGGAACAGCTTTTTCACTGGTTTGATTTAATGGGTATTGGGGTTTTTGCTGTCGCCGGCACGTTGGCTGCCTGGCGCAAACAAATGGACGGCTTTGGCGTCATCGTGCTCGCGACTGTCACCGCTATTGGCGGTGGCACTATTCGCGATTTGATTTTGGACGTGCCGGTGATTTGGCTCAGCGACAACAGTTATTTCTACGCCATTTTCGGCGCGACCGCGCTGACGATTTTGTTGGTACGCAAACGCCTGACCATTCCGAATAATGCACTGCAAATCGCCGACGCTATTGGGCTGGCATTTTTTGTCGTGATGGGCGCGCAGAAAGCACTGGCGTACGGCACGTCAGATTTTGTCGCTATCATGATGGGCACTATGAGCGGTGTCTGCGGAGGCATGATCCGCGACGTGTTATGTCGGGAGATCCCGTTGGTGTTTCGTGGTGAGCTCTATGCCGTCACCTGTATTTTTGGTGGCCTGGTTTATACCCAGTCGCTGGCCCTGCAGGTCGCGCCACTGCCCGCCATGCTGGCTGGCATGCTGGCCTGTTTGCTGCTGCGACTTGCCGCGATTCGCTGGCATCTGACCATTCCGGTATTTGGCCGCAGTGGCCAGATTGGCAAATAAGCTGTCTCCAGCAGAAAAAAAGCCCGCAATGCGGGCTTTTTATTTTACAGAAGCAGAGGATGCCTTGTTACGGCAAATCTTTGTGGAGCTGTACCGGATTCGACTTCTTACGCAGGCGGATATTAATCATCTCAACACAGCAAGAGAACGCCATCGCGAAGTAGATGTAACCTTTTGGTACATGCACATCAAAGCCTTCAATCATCAATGTGACGCCGACTAAAATCAGGAACGACAGTGCCAGAATTTTAATAGTCGGATGCGCGTCAACAAAATCACCGATTGGCTTGGCTGCGAACATCATTACGCCCACGGCCGCAACAATCGCAATCGCCATAATTTCGATGTTATTCACCAGACCAACTGCAGTGATCACGGAGTCTAACGAGAACACGATGTCGAGGATCATAATCTGGATCAACACCATCATCAGGCTATTCGCCACCACTTTGGGCGCGCCTGGTTCTTCGTCGGCACCTTCCAGACTATGGTGAATTTCCTGCGTCGATTTCGCCAGCAGGAACAGACCACCGCCGATTAAAATCACGTCTCGGCCGGAGATATCATTGCCGAGCACCGTGAACCAGGTTTCGGTCAACCCCATCACCCAGGAGATCGAGAACAACAGTGCAAGCCGTGCAAACATCGCCAGGCCCAACCCCAGACGACGGGCAAAGGCACGTTGTTTTTCCGGTAACCGGCCAACCAAGATTGATAAAAAGATAATATTATCAATACCTAATACGATTTCTAACGCCGCCAGAGTCCCAAGCGCTATCCAGGCCTCCGGACTTGCAATCCACTCAAACATATCGATCTCACAAGTTAAGCTAAAAACTGCCGGCTAGTTTACTTGTGAAGCCCGGCGCTGCCAATGAAAACGTGGCTTTGCGACATATGCGCCTTGCTGCGGTGAATGTCAGCAACTTAGCGCTGAATAGCGCGATGCAAGCCTGCCCGCTCTGTTATGCTGGATTTTTCAACAGTTCCAGGAACAATCTGATGCGCACTTTTTCCCTCACTTTACTTAGCACCGCGTTATATGCTGCATCCGCTCAGGCCGCCGTTGATGCAACAACTGCCTTACCGCAATCAGTGGCGAGTGACTATCGACAACACTTAGGCGCCTTATTCACCCACTTTCACCAGAACCCTGAACTGTCGCATATGGAGGTCAACACCGCTGCCCGACTGGCGAAAGAGCTCAAAGCAGCAGGTTTTGAGGTGCATACCGGCATCGGCAAAACCGGTGTGGTTGCCATCCTGAAAAACGGCCCGGGGCCACTGGTGATGATGCGGGCCGATATGGACGGCTTGCCGGTCGAAGAAAAATCCGGTTTGCCTTATGCGTCCAAAGTGAAAACCAAAGATTGGGACGGCCACGATGTGTCGGTGATGCATGCCTGCGGTCACGATGTACATATCACCAGTCTGGTCGGCACGGCCCGGCAAATGGCGGCGCGGAAAAAAGACTGGTCTGGTACGCTGATGTTAATTGGTCAGCCCGCTGAAGAGCGCAGCGGCGGTGCTTTGGGTATGATGCAGGACGGTTTGTATCAGAAATTCGGTAAACCGGATTACGCGCTGGCGTTTCATGTGTCGAGCGAAATTGAAGCCGGTAAACTGGTTGCTGTGGAAGGCTCACCTTATTCGGGTGTCGACAGTGTGGATATCATTATTCACGGTGTTGGTGCGCACGGCGCCAGCCCGCATCGTGGTAAAGACCCGATAGTACTGGGCGCGCAAATTGTGCTGGCGCTGCAGACCATTATCAGCCGGGAATTACCGCCGAAAGAGCCTGGTGTTATTACGGTCGGCTCCTTCCAGTCCGGCACCAAACACAACATCATCTCAGACCAGGCCGTGCTGCAGTTGACGGTGCGCAACGACAATATGGAAACGCGTAATCAGCTGATCGATGCGATAAAACGGGTCGCGGTGAACATGGGCCGGGTCGCAGGCCTGCCGGAAGATAAACTGCCGGAAGTGATAGTGCGCGATGGCACCACACCGCCGACCGTCAATGACATCCCGCTGACGCAACGCCTCAAAGCCACCTGGGCCAAACAAATGGGTGCGGATATTTTTGACCAGAATTACAAGCGGCTTGGCATGGGTGCGGAAGACTTTCCGTTCCTGACCACAGACCCATACATCCCCAGTGTATATTTTGCCGTCGGTGGCACCCCCGCAGCGGCTTTTGCCGCCGAGAAAAACGGTGGGCCTGCGGTGCCGAGCCATCACAGCCCGTTATTTAAGATTGAACCTGAACCGGCAGTTCGCACTGGGGTAGAAGCCACAGTGCGGGCACTGACTGACTTACTGCAGGCGCCGCGCTAATCAGCTGGCTGGTTTGAGCTGTTCTTTGTGTTCCAGTAGCTGATATTTATCTTTCAGCTGCTGGATGGCGCGCTGCTGCTGGCGCAAAAAGCGGTTGAATTCAATGATAAGTGCTGGCTGATTCACGCTGGATAATAAAAACGGCAACTCAGAGAAGGGCAAAGTATCAGCCGCCACCAGCGCACCGGGCTGGCCAATCCGGCGCAGATATTCATTGGCAACATTCAGTTCAATCGACGCACCATGTACCCGGCCTTTTAATACCAGCCCAAGCGCCGACGCACTGTCAGCGACATCAACGATGCGGAATTTGTAGCGGTTTTGCAGCTCCAGCCAGCGATGCGGTGCAAAGCCATGGATCACCGCCAGCGAGCGGAATTGTTCCAGCGACATCTGCTGATTTTTCGGTAACACTATCGTACTGCCTAAGGTGTAGATCACCGGGTCACTGAAGGTTTTTGGATATTCCGCCACCAGATATTGTTGCCAGGCCGGATTATCGGGATAGACCACATCAATCCCGCTATTGGCTTCCTGATACAGGCGTTTGACCGGCAACGCTGAGAAGCGGATTTGATAACCGGCGGTTTTACCAAACAGCTGCATCAAATCATAAAAAAAGCCACGCTGCTGGCCGCCACTGAAATCGTAATGCGGGTAATAATCGATTTGTTCAATACCCACCACAATTTGCCGGGATTCAGCTTTGGTGAGCGCGGACCAACACAACAACACAGCCGCCAGCCAAAGTCTCATACTACATACCCCGGAATTGTCAGAAATAATAATCAAATCCTAACTGAATATAATCGTCTTGTCTGAACCACCAGGTCGGCTGTTGCAACGACATGGTCTGGAAAAACCAGGCATCCAGCCGTAAACGCAGATTGTTACTGAAACGCATGGAGGCTTCAAGCATACCACTGCGGGTGCCACCATTTTGCAAATCCTGCGCAATGCCAAACAACAGTTCACTGCCAGCTTCATCATTCAGTGCGACACGCACACCGGCAAACAGATCCCGTTGCCCCGGCACCGGCGCATATTGCCCGCGGTTGTCGTATTGATACTCTAACAACCAGCCAAGATCCACCGCCGAATCAAACACGCCGACACTGGTATATTCAAAACCCGCCACTGTGGCGGTGAAACTTTCGATATCGCTGCTGCGGCGAATAGCTTCAAGCTTCCAGATCCAGCTATCGACAATCCATTGACCTTCCAGCCCCCACTGCTGCATTTGTTCGTAATACGGCACCAGTGCACTGCCCTGACCCACCGGCATAAACCGCGGGTCCCGGTTAGTACCGGTAAAATATGACAGCGCCAGGTCCATTTGATCGATTTGTTGGCTGTAACGCAGCGCCAGATCCACATGCCGCTGTTCGCGCGACGACTGATACACAGCGTCATCAGCCAACACCGGTAATGGCAGCCGCAGCCGGCCTTGTTCACCGCTTAAAGTGCGTTCGCGGAAATACGGCAGCACAAAACTTTGCAGATTGCCCCAGTCACCGCTCAGGTTGAGTTGCAGCAGCGGCTGGCCCAGTTTTGATTCACCATCCACTGCATCCACCCAGTCGGTCTGGTTGATGATATCCACCAGATGGATCGATTCAGTCACGCCCCAGAAAATTTTGTCGACGCCGGCTTTAAACTCCCAGCCGTCGCCCACGCTCAGCCAATAAGCCTGGCGCAAATCCACCAGATTGCGTTCGCTGTCGCGTTGATCCCAGCGCAGGTATGGACTGACTGTCCAGCTGCTACGCTCATCTTCGGATTGCCAGTACCATTCGACCAACGCGCTGCCGCTGAGGGCACTGCGGCTTTGGCCCTGTAAGCCGCGCTTGGCAAACCAGCGCCAGTCCAACCCTAAAGTGGTGTCAGTTTGCAAACGTTCAGACCAGTCACTGCGCGGTTCACGTGTAAGCAGCGCCGGCGCTTCAGCAATATCCGGTGCAGCGGGTTCTGGTGGCAATGGCGCCAATGGTGCTGATGCCGCCGAAACGGGGGCAGTTTCAGCCCCGGCAGCAGCCGATTCTGGCGGGGCCGCTAACAGCACAGGCACTGCTTTGCTTTGTTGTTGCACCTGCCGGGCTAAAGCTGCAGTGGCCTGCGATGACAAACCGCCGGTTTTACGCACTGCAACAGCGCTCTGCACACTGCCGCCTGACGCTTGCCGGGTGGCAACCCATTGCCGCCAGGCCACGGCATCCGCTTCGACTTTTTGCTCAGCACTGAGTGCATCCACAGCCGCAATTTCAGCCGGTGTCGGTA
>CAMLRA010000003.1 GCA_946482325.1 uncultured Chromatiaceae bacterium
TACCAGCAAGGACAGAGGACGCTACAGGATGTAGCAGCGGTATCAGGATGATACCGGTATGGAGAGGAAAGCCATGATTGGCTTGAAGTAGGACACTGCACTGGCAGCGTTTTATGAGCATGGATGTTAAAACCTTCACAGCGCGTGAATCTCCTTAGGGAGGCAGGGAAGACAACCCACTGGGTTTGAAATGGAATTTGACAAAGCATTACGGTAGCCGCATCCCAAAAGGATGCGGCTTTCCTGTTTTTGGGCAACGCGATCATCCACCCCGGTCTGGCAGCCCTGCTGCATACGCGGACTGCAGCTGTGTAGCCCCAATGATTAATCAAGACATTGAACAGACTGAATATTGCTCAGCAGCAAATCATGACATTTCGCCAGACATAGGTGAGAACTGACAGATGAAATATTCTAACTCGTCACTCTGCCTACTTTTCAGACGATATCGTTACTGATAGATTGGTTTTTGTCCGCATATAATAAAAAACCCCACAGGCAAGTACCGGTGGGGTCGTCTTAGAAGACAAAGGACAAGGATAGACGATTTGGTGGTAAGGGTTCAGTTTCCCGCTTCGGCAGTCACAACAGGCACTGCCGGGCGGGACACTCGCTCCTGAGAAGCCCCACCGGCTCTCCTCAGGCTGCTTACTTTAGGGTCGACACAAATTCCGGATAGGCTTCAATCCCACACTCAGAACGGTCCACACCCTCATATTCTTCCTGTTCGCTGACGCGGATGCCCATAGTGGCTTTCAGCACACCCCAGACAATCAGGCTGCAAACAAAAATCCAGACGAAAATCGTTGCAGCGCCAATAAGCTGCCCTGAGAACGACGCACTGCTCTTAGTCAGTGGCACAATCATCAGACCATAGAACCCCACAACACCATGCACAGAAATCGCGCCGACCGGGTCATCGATTTTGATTTTGTCGAAACCGATAATTGCTGCAACGACCAGGACACCTGCGATGGCACCAAAGATTGTTGCTTGTAACGGCGTTGGCGTTGAAGGTTCAGCCGTGATAGCCACCAAACCGGCTAAAGCGCCGTTTAATACCATGGTTAAGTCTGCTTTACGGAACAGCGCCATTGATACCGCCAGAGCAGACAAAGCACCACCAACAGCTGCAGCGTTCGTGTTGACAAACACCATAGCGACGCCGTGCGCATTGCCAATATCGGCCAACTTCAGCATAGAGCCGCCATTAAAGCCGAACCAGCCCATCCACAGAATCAAAGTACCCAGCGTTGCCAATGGCATATTGGAGCCTGGGAATGCGTGCGCTTTACCATCTTTGGTATATTTGCCTTTGCGGGCGCCCAGTAATAACACACCAGCCAACGCAGCAGCGCCACCAGCCAGATGCACAATACCTGAGCCGGCAAAATCAGAGAAACCAAAGTCAGCAAGGCTATACAGACCGAATACCGGTTGACCGCCCCAGGTCCATGACCCTTCCATTGGGTAGAGGAAACCACACATGACTACCGCAAAGGCGAAGAAAGCCCACAGCTTCATACGCTCAGCAACAGCGCCAGATACAATTGACATAGCTGTAGCCACAAATACGACCTGGAAAAAGAAATCAGCAGCTTTTGAGTATGCCGCTTTACCAGTGAAGCCATTTTCACGGCTGGCAATACTAGCCAGTGTTTCGTCGACGTTTAATGCTTCGATGCCAGATAAGAAGAACCCGCCGCCGTACATGAATTGGTAACCGCAAACCAAGTACATCAAACAGGCGATGGCATATAACACAAAGTTTTTCGTCAGAATTTCAGTGGTGTTTTTCGCCCGGACCAAACCCGACTCTAACATGGCGAAGCCTGCCGCCATCCACATCACTAAGGCGCCGCACACCAGGAAATAAAAGGTGTCCATGGCAAACTGTAAATGATAAATCTGTTCTTGCATGACGGACTCCTGCTAGATCGCTTCTGCGTCAGTTTCACCGGTCCGGATCCGGACCACTTGCTCAAGGTCATAAACGAAAATTTTACCGTCACCGATCCGACCGGTGTGGGCAGCCTGCTGGATCGCCTGTAACAGGCGGTCGACATTTTCGTCCAGCGTGGCAATTTCCAATTTCACTTTGGGCAGGAAATCCACCTGATATTCCGCGCCACGATACAGCTCTGTGTGGCCTTTTTGCCGACCGAACCCTTTGACTTCCGTCACGGTTAGGCCTTCTATCCCAATGTCCGCAATCGCTTCACGAACATCGTCAAGCTTAAATGGCTTGATGATGGCAGTTACGAGTTTCATAGTTTTTATCCTCATTGATCCCCGGACCGGCGCAAATCGGCCCAGGCAACTTGTTGCTGTTGCCAATTGGATAAGAAAGTCGTGTGCCAAGTTTTTTATCTGTTTAAATACAGATAGTTATACTGAAACTATAAAAGCTGGATAAAAAAAACGCACCATATTGGTGCGCATCTTCCCGCTGTCGGTGCACTAAAAGTGCAAGCTAAGGCAGATCAGCCTGGCAAAAATTGCTGCCAGGCCTGCAATAAGCGAATCAGGTCTTCCAGACCACATTCACAGTGTAATGCCGCGTCGTCGGTGCTGAGTTCCGCTTCGAGAAACTGGTCATCGGCATAGTGCTGACCGCAGCTATGATGAAACACCCGCACTTCCATGCGCTCGACTTGCAGGGAATATTCGCACCCAGCAAACTGATATTCATCGTACAAACCCAGCGTCTGCAGTTTTTCCAGCAACGGCTGGTAGCTGCTGGCGCGAAGCTCAAACTCCTCCATTAAAAAACACTGCAACGCATGTTGCTCCGGTGCCAATTTCAACAAATAACGCCGGCTATCTGGCAGATAAATAAAATCGTGTTCCATCCCCACTCCATCGCCCCATGACCGCAGAAAAGACAAAAGCCCGCGACTGCGGGCTTTTATCGCCTGAACTATTGATTACACAGCTTGCTGGATAATCACGTTTGAGGCTTTACTGGTGTATTGGCTCATCTGATGGAAATTCAGGTAGCGGTATGTATCCGCAGCCGTTGTTTCGATCTGTTTTGCATACTCCAGATATTCCGCAACTGTAGGTAAGCGACCGATAATAGACGCCACACCAGCCAGCTCAGCCGAAGCCAGATACACGTTTGCACCCTGACCTAAACGGTTCGGGAAGTTACGGGTTGACGTCGATACCACAGTGGTGTTGTCGCCAACGCGGGCCTGGTTACCCATACAGAGTGAACAGCCCGGGATCTCGATACGCGCACCAACACGGCCGTAGATACCGTAATAACCTTCTTCAGTCAGCTGGTCTTTATCCATTTTGGTCGGTGGTGCGATCCACAGACGCGTTGGAATTTGACCTTTGAACTTGTCGAGCAGTTTACCGGCGGCGCGGAAGTGACCGATGTTGGTCATACAAGAACCGATAAAGACTTCATCAATCTTTTCACCGGCGACAGCTGATAACAGACGGGCGTCGTCCGGGTCATTTGGTGCACACAGGATTGGCTCTTTGATGTCTGCCAGATCAATTTCGATCACTGCTGCATATTCAGCATCAGCGTCAGCGCGTTCCAATTTCGGATTGGCCAACCAGGCTTCCATCGCGTTGATACGACGCTCGATAGTGCGGACATCACCATACCCTTCGCTGATCATCCACTTCAGCATCACGATGTTCGATTGCAGGTACTCGCGCACTGAATCTTCCGACAGCGTGATTGTACAACCAGCCGCTGAACGCTCAGCAGAGGCGTCTGACAGTTCGAATGCCTGTTCCGCAGTTAAATGCTCCAGACCTTCGATTTCCAGCACGCGGCCAGAGAAAATGTTGACCTTGCCTTTCTTCTCAACGGTCAGCAGGCCTTGCTGAATGGCGTAATAAGGGATGGCGTGGACTAAATCACGCAGGGTGATACCAGGTTGCATTTCGCCTTTAAAGCGTACCAGCACAGACTCCGGCATATCCAGTGGCATGACGCCTGTAGCTGCTGCGAAGGCAACCAGACCTGAACCGGCCGGGAATGAAATACCCAGTGGGAAACGGGTGTGTGAGTCACCACCGGTACCGACTGTGTCTGGCAGTAACATGCGGTTTAACCAGCTGTGGATCACGCCGTCACCCGGACGCAGCGAGATACCGCCGCGGTTCATGATGAAATCTGGCAGCGTATGGTGCGTATTAACGTCAACTGGCTTCGGATAAGCGGCCGTGTGGCAGAAAGACTGCATCACTAAGTCGGCAGAGAAACCCAAACAGGCTAAGTCTTTTAACTCATCGCGTGTCATCGGGCCTGTGGTGTCCTGTGAACCCACAGTGGTCATTTTTGGCTCACAGTATTGGCCTGGGCGAATACCTTTGACGCCACAAGCTTTACCGACCAGTTTTTGTGCCAGTGTAAAGCCTTTGTTGCTGACTTCAGTCACTGCCGGACGCTCAAATACTGTTGAGTGTGGCAGCCCCAAGGCTTCACGGGCTTTGTCAGTCAAACCACGGCCGATGATCAGTGGAATACGGCCACCGGCTCGCACTTCATCTAACAGCACGTTAGAACGCAGTTCAAACGTAGAGATCACTTCCTCAGTGCCGTGACGCTTCACTACGCCCTGATGTGGGAAAATATCAATAACATCGCCCATCGCCATGCTGTTGACGTCCAGCTCGATTGGCAGAGAGCCCGAATCTTCCATGGTGTTGAAGAAAATTGGTGCGATTTTGCCGCCTAAGCAGACACCACCAGTGCGTTTGTTTGGTACAAACGGCATGTCATCGCCCATAAACCACAGCACAGAGTTGGTGGCAGATTTGCGGCTTGAACCGGTACCGACTACGTCACCGACGTACGCCAGTGGGAAACCTTTGGCCAGCAGCGCTTCAATTTGCTTGACCGGGCCTTTTGAGCCTGGAACATCCGGCACAATGCCATCGCGTTCGTTTTTCAGCATCGCTAACGCGTGCAGCGGGATATCAGGGCGTGACCAGGCGTCCGGTGCCGGCGACAGGTCGTCGGTATTGGTTTCGCCGGTGACTTTAAACACTGTGACCGTAATTTTCTCAGGGATAGCCGGCTTACTTAAGAACCACTCAGCATCGGCCCAGCTTTGCAGCACGTTTTTCGCGTGTTGATTGCCTTTGTCAGCTTTTTCTTTCACGTCATGGAAAGAATCAAACATCAGCAGCGTGTGTGACAGGCCTTTGGCGGCGATAGCGCCTAATTTGTCGCTGTCGAGCAGGTCAATCATTGGCTGAATGTTGTAACCGCCGAACATAGTGCCTAACAGTTCAGTGGCGCGCTCAGCAGTCACTAACGGGCTGGTGACTTCGCCTTTAGCGACTGCAGTTAAGAAACCAGCTTTGACATAAGCAGCTTCATCAACACCCGGTGGAATGCGGTTTTCGAGTAAGTCGACGAGGAACGCTTCTTCGCCGGCAGGAGGATTCTTTAATAATTCAACTAAATCAGCCACTTGTTGCGCAGTCAGCGGCTTTGGAGGAATGCCTTGGGTCGCACGTTCAGCGACGTGTTCACGGTATTGTTGCAGCACAGTAATGTCCTCAGGTTGGTCCGCTGAACACTTGCCATTCAGCGGGTTGGCAGCAAATCAAACGGCTGGATTATAAGAAAATTTGGCCGGAATTGACACCGTAGTATAAGCAGCGTGGCTTATAGTCGCTATAAGTTTGCTGAATGGTGTTTGTTTAAAACAATAACGCAGCTTAATTTTCTGTGTCCAGCTGCAGCGTCAAACCGATATCATCGTAAACATATAAAAAATGGCCGCAACAGGCGGCCATTTTTTTTAAGCGGTGTGATCCGGCTTTATTACCAGATCTTCACGCGGTTTTCCGGTGCGATATACATCTTGTCGCCTGGTTTGACGTTAAATGCGTCATAGAACTCAGGAATGTTCGACACGATACCAATGACGCGGTATTCGCTTGGTGAATGCGGATCTGTGGTCAGCATATTGCGTAAGTATTCTTCACGACCTTTACGACGCCACACTTGTGACCAGCTCAGGAAGAAACGTTGTTCGCCGGTGAAGCCGTCCATCACTGGCGCTTCCTTGCCGCCCAACGACAGTTTATAGGCCTTCAGTGCCACGGTCAGACCGCCGAGGTCACCGATGTTTTCGCCTAAGGTCAGTTCGCCGTTGACGTGCATGCCTTCCAGCGGAGAGTACTGATTGTACTGCGCCACTAACTGCTTGCCGCGTTTTTCGAATTCGGCTTTGTCAGCGTCGGTCCACCAGTTACGCAGGTTACCGTCACCGTCAAACTTGGCGCCCTGGTCATCAAAACCATGGCCCAGTTCGTGACCGATCACCGCACCGATGCCGCCGTAGTTCACCGCATCATCCGCTTCCAGGTTAAAGAACGGTGGTTGCAGAATGGCTGCCGGGAATACGATTTCGTTGTTCACCGGGTTGTAATAAGCGTTGACGGTTTGCGGTGTCATAAACCATTCTGAGCGGTCAACCGGCTTGCCCAGTTTCTCGGTCATCTTGGTATAAGCGAACTGTGCTGCCGCTTTATAGTTGCCAACCAGATCGTCAGCTTTAATGCTCAGGCTGCTGTAGTCTTTCCATTTATCCGGATAACCGATTTTTGGCGTGAACTTGTTCAGCTTTTCATGGGCGGCTTTTTTCGTTTCCGGCGTCATCCATTCCAGCGTGTCGATGCTCTGGTGATAGGCTTTGATCAGATTGTCGACCAGCACTGTCATGCGTTCTTTGGCTTCTGGTTTGAAATGCTGTTCAACGTACAGTTTACCAACGATTTCACCCAGTACTTCGTCAGAAGCGTTGACGGCTTTTTTCCAGCGTGGTTGCTGCTCTTTAGTGCCTGACAGCACAGTGCCGTAGAAGGCGAACTGGCGGTCGACAAAAGCTTTGCTCAGTTTGCCGGAATATTCAGAGACAAAACGGATGCTCAGGTAGTCTTTCCAGGTCTGCAGATCAGTGTCTTTGTAGATAGTACCGAAAGCTTCGAAATAACTTGGTTGCTCAACGATGATGTCTGCGACGCCATCCAGTTTCACCACTTTGGCGTACTCTTCCCACGGGAAAGCGCCCAGTTTGGCGGTTAAATCTGCTTTGCTGAACTTGTTGTAGGTTTTGTCTGCGTCGCGGTTCTCGACACGGCTCCAGTGCTTCTCAGCGATCTTCAGCTCCAGCGCGTAGATACGCTCAGCAGCTTTGGCAGGTTCTGCCACACCCGCTAACGTCAGCATATCCACCAGATATTTCTGGTATTCAGCACGAATCGTTTCGAACTTCGCGTCTTTGTTGAAGTAATAATCTTTGTCCGGTAAACCCAGGCCGCTTTGGCCCAGATATAAGGCGTTTTGCGTCGACGCTTTGGCGTCGTTATTGACGTACCAGCCGAATGGCAGGCTGGTGCCGGTCAGCTGCATTTCACCCATGACGCGGGCCAGCTCAGTGTGATCTTTGATCGCCGCGATTTTGTCTAAATCAGCTTTGATTGGCGTGACGCCTTTGGCTTCGATACCGGCTTCATCCATATAGCTGCTGTAGAAATCACCCAGTTTTTGTTCGTCAGTGCCGGCAACTTTGTCTTTTTTCGCTGCGGCAGACTCAATGATAGTGCGCATCGCAACCTGAGAATCGTCATACAGTTTGGTGAAAGAGCCGTAGTTCGATTTATCCGCCGGGATTTCGGTGTTCTTCAGCCAGGTGCCATTGACGCTGTAGAAGAAGTTTTCGGTGTGTTTGACCGCTGGGTCAAAGTTTTCCTGTTCCACACCTGACACCAGGGTTTTAGCCGGTGCAGCAGCCGCAGCTGCGGTTTCAGTGGTAGTTTGCGCTGGAGCTTGGGCGGCTTTTTCACAGCCGGTCAGACCAAGCGCCAGTGCAACACTAAGCGCCAGTACAGAGATATTTTTCATCGGGATAATTCCTGGTTGATTTTTATAAGACCCTGAGTCTTGGGCATGGTGATCTTGATGCGGATCCGGCTGCAGCCTGCTGCAGATGCGCCTGAACTCTGTTGCCATGGTAACGCGGCGCAAAGCAGGCGACAATGCCGAAGGCCAGCAAGTTGTAACGAAATGCAACAAGGAACACCCGAATCTGTAAAATATCTTTACAGTGCAACAACCTGCTGCCAGTGTTCCAAACGATTAATTCAGCACCGGCTGGCCAGCTAACTGCTGGTAATGGCGTTGCAGGTTAACAATACGCGGTAAGGCCTGTGCAGTGGCATAGGGTTTAAACAACAGCAGGATTTTTAATACCCCCTGATAAGCCTGCGCCTGATCAATGGCGGCGTGCGGTGCCTGTGTTTTCAGGTAACTAATCCAGAAAGTCACCACCAGTTTGATGGTATGGGCGAAGTTGGCAATATCAGTATCATCAATCTCAATCACTTCGGCAGCTTTTAACGCCTGCAACACCGACACCACCTTATTTTGCACGCCTTTTTGCACCAGCAGATAGTCCTGCTGCAGCAGCGGATCACGACTTAAAATATCCGGCAGATTGGCGTAGAAAAAGTGAAAGCGCCACATCAGTTCAAACACGATATCCAGGTACTGCGCCAGTGCATCCAGCGCTTCGGAATGCCGGCTGGGCGGTTGCAGGCGGTTTTCCAGCAATTTGGCGTACTCTTTGAAGATTTGCCGGACAATGTCCTCTTTATTGCGGAAATGGTAATACAGATTACCCGGACTGATGCCAAGGTGCGCTGCAATATGATTGGTGGTGATTTGACGCTCGCCTTGCTGGTTAAACAACTCGATGCTGGCTTGTAATATTTTATCTTTAGTGCGCAACTTCTTGTCCATGACCGGCACGGGCTTATAGTGAAAGGAATTATTTTGGTATAGTAACGTCAAATCGAAAAAAATTACCAGCCCCGCCTGCCCGACCGCATGCGTTTGCACCAGAGCTAAAATGACCATAGGTTAGTCTATGAAAACCAAAGCGATTTACCCCGGTACTTTTGACCCGCTGACCAATGGCCACACCGATCTGGTGATCCGGGCCGCCCGATTGTTTGATGAAGTGATACTGGCGGTCGCAGCCAACCCAAGCAAACAGCCAATGTTTAGTCTGGACGAACGGGTTGACCTGGCCCAACAAGTGTTCGCCGGTTTGCCCAATGTGCAGGTGGTTGGTTTTTCCGGTCTGCTGGCTGATTTTGCCCGCATCCATCAGGCGCAGGTGTTGATCCGCGGTGTACGGGCAGTGGCGGATTTTGAATATGAGTTTCAGCTGGCCAGCATGAACCGGCAGCTCAACCCCGACCTCGACAGCTTGTTTATGACGCCGTCAGAAAAAAACATGTTTATCTCTTCCACTTTAGTCAAAGAAGTCGCCCGCCATGGCGGCGACGTCTCGCCTTTTGTGGCTCCCCGAGTACTCGACGCCTTAAAACGGAAGTTAGGCCAATGAAATTAAAGTGGTTCTCTGTCTGTGCAGTTTTGTGCACGTTCTCGTCGATAGCAACCCCCTGGCTCGATACCCAAGACAATTACCTGCGCCAGTCGCTGCAAAGCCTGGCGCAGGCCGGTTTACTGACTGGCCCGGTGAATACGTACCCCATCATGTGGAAAAATATCGCAATTGATTTAAACCGCATCGACAGTGCGACATTAAGCCCGCAATTGCAGTTTGCGGTGGCGCACCTGCGCAGCGCACTCAATGCCAACCGCGGGGAGCGCCAGTCCGGGTTAAAACTTAAAGCGAATAGCGCAACCGCCAATCACCAGTATTTTGGCGAAAGCTATTTTGAAGATGCCGCCCTCAGCCTGTTTCAGGAAGTGCAAAGCGATTCAGTCGCAGGCCGGCTGCAGGTCAATCGCCGGATGCTGGATGACAATAGCGCTGAACAGGACAACACTCTGGATGGCAGTTATTTAGCACTGATCCGCGGCAACTGGGTACTACAGCTGGATCAGACACCGGTCTGGTGGGGGCCGGGGCAACAAAGCAGTTTGTTAATGAGCAATAACGCGCGACCGCTGCCCAGTATCCGGCTGACCCGCCATGGCTGGCAGCCGGATGAGCGCAGCTGGCTACGCTGGCTTGGGCCGTGGTCGGCAACCACTTTTCTCGGTTACGGCCAACATAACAGTGTTGTACCGCAAACCCGTTATTGGGGCGGAAGGCTGACGCTACGGCCAGTGCCTGCGCTGGAATTAGGCGCGAGCCGGGTGATCCAGTGGGGGGGCGAAGGCCGCAGCAACGGCTTTAGCACATTGTGGGATCTGGTCAGTTATGACCAACGCGACGAAATTCCGGCCGATCAGCGCGCAGCGGTTGATGCGGCCTGGCATCTGCAACTGGCCGGTTTCCCTGTCACGCTGTATAGCGAATTGGCAGATGATGACAATCAAAGCGGCGCACCGGATGAGCTGTTACAGCTCTGGGGTGTCCGCAGTTACTTTGGTGCAGCAACCGGAATTCACACTGTTAACCTGGAATATTCAGATACATACCTAACCTGTGCCGATCAGTTAGACGCCGGCAACTGCGCCTATCAGGGCAGTTTGTATCCGGAAGGCTATCGCCGTTATGGCCGGATTATCGGCAGCGGTTATGGCGCTGATGCACAGGTACTGAGCAGCGCCTGGCATTATCAAACCTTAGGTGGCATCAGCTGGTCAGCCCAACTGACGCTGGCGCGTTATCATCAGGCAGCCGTCTCGGATTCCAGCTGGCAGCTGAAACTGGAACATCGTCGTGGTTTGTTTGACGGTTTGCTCAGTCTGCAATTACGCTATTTACAACAGTCGCCACTGCGGCCGGAACTGGACCAACAGGTCAGTGCGGCCGGTACCTGGGAATACCGTTTCTAAACGATTTCTCACCGCGCGGCGTGAGAGTACGGAGCGTGGATCTCAGTGAAAAATCGCCTGGCGTGGGTTGCAATTGGTTATCTGCTGGCAATGCCCGCTGCGGCGGTCTTTGCCACAGAGATTTTTGTGATTAGCCAAATCCGCGTCCCCAAACCTCGTTCTGAACATGACGTTTCCCATCAATACTACATGGAACTGCTGCACAAAGCCTTGCAAAAGGCTTCAGCCGGCCGGCCTTTACCCGACATTCTGCCGGTGGCTGAAATGGAACAGGGCCGCGCGGTCCGGGAACTACAAAAAGGCCAGATCATCGATTTATTCTGGATGGGAACTGACCGCGACAAAGAACAACAACTGCGCGCCATTCGAATTCCGCTCGAACGTGGCCTGATGGGCTTCCGGATGCTGACGATTCGGCGCAGTCAAATAGATAAATTTAATCAGATCAGTAGCCTGCAGCAACTACACAAACTTACGGCTTGCCAGGGCCTGAGCTGGCCTGATACCAAAATTCTGCAAAGCGCCGGCTTAAAAGTGCAGACATCCCCGGTCTATGAAAATTTGTTTAAGCAAGTAAACGCCGGTCGCTGCGATTATTTTCCGCGTGGCTTACATGAAGGACAGGCCGAACTGCGCGAGCGCGCTGCTTTGTATCCTGATTTGGTGCGTTATCCCAACCTGATGCTGCACTACCCTTTTGCTATCTATTTTTTTACCGGTAAACAAAATGAAGCACTGGCGCAGTGGATTGAGCAGGGTTTAGAAATGATGATTGCCGACGGCGAGTTGCTGGCGCATATCCAGCAACAACCGCTGACTGCTCATGTATTTCCACTCAGTCAATTCCGCATGCAGCACTGGCTGGAACTCAGCAATCCGGGCCTGAGCCCGGATACTGATTTCCTTAACCGGCGATATTGGTTTGTGCCGGCCGACTTCAGTGCATCACAGCTTGATAAAAATTTGCCGACGGTACAGCCACAGCGACAAAGCCCAGAACAGCACGACATGCAGCAGCGCAAACACTAAGGATGCTGCCTGCAGTGACAGCAGCGACGACAATGCCGTATAGAGCAAGCCGGCGACTGACTGAGAACCTTCTGCCGTGCTCCAGCTCAGCCATCGGCCAGTAGCCACTGAAAACATCCAGCTCAGCATATAAATAAACAGCGGATTCGTGCCGTAGATTCGAAGCGGCTCGGTCAGTTTTGTCGCCTTTCGGATATCCACCAGATACACCAGCGCAGCCAGCAGCCACAGCAATAATCCACTACTTAACGCCACATAAGTACCTGACCACAAAGCCTTATTCACCGGCCAGACCCAATGTCCGGCCAAAGCGAGCAGCACTAAAACAGCACCCAAAGCGGCCAAATCCCGCACCGCCTGTGCCGGGGCTTTGCCTTTCAGACCGGTCGCGACCAGATAGCCAAGCAAGACGTTGACGGTGGCCGGCAAAGTGCTGAGCAGCCCTTCCGGATCAAACGGCAGACCAAAGCCCTGATAGACATGGGCAGTGCCAAACACGGCCAGATCCAGCGTGCGAACAATATTTTGTTCCAGCGAAAACGGCGCCGGTGATAACTGCAACAAAGCGAAATAACCGCCGAGCAACAGCAACACTGCAGCCCAAAGCCCACGTTTGGGCAGACTCAGCACCAATAACGCCGCCAGCGCATAACAGAGCGCAATCCGCTGCAACACACCGGGGATCCTTAGCGTCGCCAGGTCCGGATGGCTGAGAAAATTCAGCAACAAACCGCAGCCAAACATCAGCAGTGCGCGTTTACCGATTTTTATCACAGTTGTGGTGTTGAGCTTGCTGTCTTTCAGCGAAAACGCCATGGCGGCGCCGACAACAAATAAAAAACCGGGAAACACGATGTCGGCAAAGGTAAAACCGTCCCAGCGGGCATGCAGCAACGGGCTATACACATGTGACCAGCTGCCCGGTGTATTGACCAGAATCATCAGCGCAATGGCCAGGCCACGCAGCACGTCCAGTGCATAAAAACGTGCGGAATTTTGCATTATTATGGTGCTCCGAAAGACAACAGGGCCGACAAAGTCAGCCCTGCTTCACTTTTAACAAAATGGCTTACCACTGGCGTTTTTTATAGCCGCTGAAAGCGTAATACAGGATAAAGGCGTAACACGGGATCATCATCCAGTATGCACCCTGCGCATCACCGGACGCCGTCGACAGGTAACCATAGACCTTAGGTAACACTGCGCCGCCAGCGATGCCCATAATCAATAAAGCTGAAGCGGTGGCGGTGAATTTACCCAACCCTTCCAGCGCCAGTGGCCACACCGCTGGCCAAACTAATGCGTTGGCAAAACCCAGCATCGCCAGAAACAACACAGTGTCAGGCACAGTCGGAATGCCGGCCCAGCCAAATAACACCGTCGACAACTGATGGCTTTCAGCCGAACCAAACATCACCCCGAGCGTAAACAGGATGCCAAACACCGCAGAGCCTTGCAGTGCGCGTGGTTGTGACAGATATTTCGGAATACAGCTGACGCCGACCAGATAACCCAACACCATAAACACCATGGTATAAGAGGTCAGCGCGCCCCAATGCGACACGTTCAGATGCTGACCATACAGGCCAATAGTATCGCCGGCAATCACTTCAACGCCGACGTAAAAAAACAACGCAGCGACCCCCAGCATTAATTGCGGGAACTGCAGCACTGAAGTGCGGTGCTCCGGCGCCACGCCTTGCTCTGCCGGCTGTTCCAGCTCAGGCTCCGGTAGTGGCGAGAATTTGACAAAGGCCATCAACGCTAACAGTGCGACGGTCATATAGATATATGGCGTGACCAGACGATTCGACAGTTCAGCAATACGGCTGGCTTTTTCTTCTTCACTCAGCGCCGCCAGCACTTCCGGGGTGAATTGATCCATTCCGGTCAGGATCCAGGCGGTGAAAATCAGTGGCACAACCACACCGGCGCCTTTATTCACCAGCCCCATAATGCTGATACGCATCGCCGCCGTTTCGCGTGGGCCAATACAAACGATATAGGGATTAGACGCGGTTTGCAGAATGGTTAAACCAGTGCCGAGCGTAAACAGCGCCACCAGAAACAAACTATACAACGTGGTTTGTGCCGCCGGAATAAACAGCACAGCGCCGGCAGCCATGATACCAAGCCCCGCGACCATACCGTTTTTGTAGCCGATGCGGTTTAAAACCCAGGACATTGGCAATGCCATGACCACATAAGCGATATAAAAAGCGAAAGTAACCCACATCGCCTGCGATTCTGTCAGGTGACACACCAGCTTTAAAAATGGGATCAAAGACCCGTTCAGCCAGGTGACAAAACCAAACACAAAAAACAGCGTGCCGATGATCACCATCGGCAGCACGGTATTTTTGGGTGCCGGCCGTACCATTGCCATATCCATATTCACCTCTTCGTCTGTTGTTATTATTTGCGCTGACGTTGACGCCAGACTTGTTGCCCTGTGATTGTTCTATGTTGTCTTGAAAACTATTTAAACGCCTGACCGGCGATAAAGCACTGTTGTACCACGCCTTGGGCGTCAAGCAGTACGAAATCTGCCCGGTAGCCGACAGCGATGCGACCAGCCTGATCGGCAATACCCAAAAACTCTGCCGGATACAAAGCGGCCATTCGCAGTGCTTCGCCCTGCTCAACCCCCAGCTCAGTGACGGCATACTGCACAGCACCAGCCATATCCAGCACTGAACCGGCCAACGAGCCGGCATCGTTTGTCAGTTTGTTACCGTCGCGGGTGACTTTGCCGGTAAAAAATGGGAATTCAGTAGCGCTGGTGCCGACCGGCGACATCGCGTCGGTGACAATCAGCATTTTGCCGCGTGGTTTCGCCGCAAGCGCCAGTTTGGCAGCGACCGGATGCACATGGTGGCCGTCAAAAATAATGCCGCACCAACTGTTGCGGTCTGCCAGTGCCACGCCGACCATGCCCGGTTCGCGCGAAGTTAACGGCGACATCGCATTATATAAGTGGGTAAAACCGGTCGCACCGGCCGCCAGTGCCGCTTCCACCGTTGCTCCATCGGCGTTGGAATGCCCCAAACACACTATGACATTTAACGCCACTAACTGACGGATTTGGTCAGGTGTAACATTCTCCGGCGCAACAGTGACCAGTTTAATGCCCAAATCGTTACGACCATACAGCGCCAATTCTTCAGCAGACAAACCACGGATATGCTCAGTCGGGTGCACACCGCGTTTGGGCACCGACAAATGCGGCCCTTCAAAATGCACACCGAGAATACCAGGCTCATTGGCCGCGATGGCAGCCGCGATAGCATCCGCACAAGTCTGCATGGTCTCAACCGAATCGGTGATCACGGTCGGTAACATCGCTGTGGTGCCAAAACCGGCATGGGCTTTGAGCATAGTGCGCAGGCTGTCGATAGTCGGTGCTGTATTAAACAAAGCACCACCGCCGCCGTTGACCTGCACATCAATAAAACCTGGTGCCAAAGTCAGCTCGCTACACTCAGCCGGTGTGCATGGCTCAATCCGGCTGATCACCCCATCTAAAACGCTGACCCGCACTGACGAATGCCATTGTTCACCGTCAAATAATCGCGCAACGGACCACTGTTGTTGTTGCATGAAAACCGCTCCTTTTTTCCCGTCCTGTCGAGGCGTTCTCTCGCCATACTACGTCAGGCCCAGAAAAAACGAAACCATTCGGATCTAATAAATGGTTTCGTTTATTTTCGTTAAACTGTTTTAGTGACCTTGTTCAGGCCCGGAGGCGCGTCCGGATTCACGCCACGGCTACGCGCCACGGCTTCGACGTCCAGGTAAAAGCGTTGTAATAACAGCAAGGGTAATACGCGCGGATGGCTGGCCAGCTGGCCGTGGTGCAGATGCACCAGACTGGCGCCCCGGCTTTGCACTTCGGCGATTTGTGCTTTGTGCGCCTGATATGCCTCGTCCTGAATTGACACATCAATAATGGCGAATTGATCTTTCACCAGCGTCACAGGACCGTGCAGGAATTCAGCGCTGGAAAAAGCCTCGGCATGAATGCCGCAGACTTCTTTTAACTTCAGTGCAATTTCCCGCGAAATTGCATAACCCGGGCCACGGCCCAGCACCACACAATGCTTCACAGCGGCAACTGCTTCCGGGGTGAGCTGCGCCGGTAATTGCTGCGCCTGCAGCAATAATTCCGGCAGTTGATTCACTGCAGCCTGCAGATCAGCATCGGCCGACCAGACCGCAACCAGCTGTAACAATGCGCTTAAGGTTGCCAGATAGCTTTTGGTCGCGGCAACGGCTTTTTCCGGACCGACAAACAACGGCACGACAAAATCGGCTTGTTCTGCCAGCGGTGAACTGGTGTCATTAACCAGCGCCACCACTAAAGCGCCGGCATTTTTCGCCATCGCCACCTGGGCCAGGATGTCCGGGCTGCGGCCGCTTTGCGAAATACAGATCACCAGTGCGTCGGTCAGCTGCAGTTGTTTGTTGTACACGCTGGCAATCGAAGGCGCAGCCGGTGCCACCGGCAAACCAATAACACTTTCAATCAGATATTTGCCAAACACACCGGCGTGGTCTGATGAACCACGGCCCACCATATAAACATATTTCGGCTGACGCTGACGGATCTGCGCCACAACAGCCGCGATCACTGCTGCGTTAGTTTGCAGCTGTTCGCGGATACGGACTGGGGCTTCTGCGGCTTCTTGCGCCATGATAGTGCTGGTCATGCGAATCTCACTTCATTGATTAGACACGGATAATACTGCGGCTTGGCGTTTTGCCTGCCGGGCACGGGCGAACCAGACGGCACCAAATTCCGGTGCGGCCTGCGCGGGTGCCAGCAATGCTTGCACCGGCGCTGATAAATAAGGCTGAACTTTGTAAGCAAGGCCGCCAATTAACGACAACCGCTCTGGCTTGAGGCTTAACAGCCGCAGCGCGATGTTGTCGATATGGCGGGCGCCGGCCTGAATGATCTCGGCGGCGACCGCGTCGCCCTGCTCGGCGGCGGTAAACACCAGCGGCGCATAACGGGCAAACACTGTCGGTGTGGCATGCATAAACTGGCTGACAATTTCTAAAGTGCCGCTGACGCCGAGGGCCTCTGTCAGCAATGCCGTCATCTGAGTCGGCGCGCCAATCTGGTCTTTGTCCAGCAGCACATGATGCACCAGCTGATTGCCAAACCAGGCGCCACTGCCATTGTCGCCATACGGAAAACCATGACCGCCGACATCAAGGCACTGACCATTCACATCAGCGAGACCACAGGAACCGGTGCCGATAATAATGACGGCGCCATCGGCGCCTTTGTGCGCGCCAATGCAGGCAGTATGCAAATCAGTGGTCAGATGAAATTCGGCAAACGGATGCTGCCATTCGGAAAATAACTGGAAATATTGCGGCATGTTGACACCGGCCAAGCCTGCGCCGGCGATCAGACGCGACATGTCATTAAAAGTCATGCCAGCAGCCTGCAGTGCTTGCTGAGTGGCGGTCAGAATAGAATCCGTGGCGACTTTCATGCCGCGCAGTGGATTGGCCGGCCCACCAAGTCCTTCGCCCAACAACCGGTCCGCGGCGTCAACGATCACGACCCGGCATTTGCTGCCACCGCCGTCTATGCCTAAATACAATGGGCTGTGCTGCCCTGCTTCGCTACTCATCAAGCACCCTCGTTGCACACCTTGCGGCTGTCTGTGCCCTGTTCCCAGCCCCATTTTCAGCGCTGTTGAAAAAACCGGCATTTTTATTTATGACAGCGTTGTCATTTTTTCAGTTCAGCATATAATAATTTTGACAAATAACAAGACCCCTGATTAAAAATCAGACTGGAAATTCACACAGCAGCTGCTGCTTCCAGTGAAACAAAATAAAAATCAGCGAGTTAGGCCAGTCATCCTGTTGTAACGACTGAGCAGCATCGCTTAAAAAGGAACTGTGGTACCAGAGCGTGATAACACGCCCTAATGTACCACCTTTTGCAACAGGACTAATAATGAAGAACACGCAGGTCATTCCAGTCATATTTAGCGCAGCCTTGCTGTCGACTGCCCCACTGCAGGCCCATCAATTTAGTCGGCAGACAGAGCTGCAGGCATTTGCCGGCAATGCCCGCTTTGAAATGGCTGTTATCAGTAATTTTGCCGCCAAAGCCGGCACATTCTCCGGGCAGCTCCGGCTCAACAACAAATCTGCACAAGCCCTCGCACCCGGCCTCGGCAACTGGCAGATTTATTTTCACTCCATTCGCAAATTACAGCTGACCGCGCCGGCCGGACTGACCCTAGAACATGTACAAGGCGATTTGCACCGGCTGGCACCAACCAAGACCTTTACCGGTCTGGCCGCAGGCGCGGCTCTGACAATCGACATCAGCGGATCGCCCTATCTGGTGACCTACAGCGATTTTATGCCACGCGCTTTTATTGTTGCCGGCAAACTGCAGCCGGAAGTGTTCAGGAATACCGATACCGAAGATTTTAGTCAGTTTGTCGCGCCGTTGCGCCGTCCGGAGCAACTGTACCGCTATCAACAACCAGAGCCGGATTTATATAAAGTAGCCACAGCCCAGAGTCGTTTTCAGGACAACCTGGCTGTCAATGCACCTAGTACTGCCGACGTCAGTATCGCTGACCAGATCATCCCGACGCCCCGACAGCAAAAGCTTCTCGGCGGCAAACTGCTGTTAGATCAACAGTGGACTATCCGTTTTCAGGGCCGGTTAAAAGCCGAAGCCGCTTATCTGCAGGATCGCTTGGGCCTCGCCGGTCTCGCGCTAAAAACTGTACCTGGGCTTGCGGATAAAAACACCAGACAAATCCAGCTCGTGGTTGACCCGGCGTTGACCACGCCGGAAAGTTACAGGTTACGCATAGCGGATAACCAGATTGAGATCCGCGGTGCCGATAACGCCGGTGTTTTTTATGGCCTGCAATCTTTATTGGCGCTGACACCGGCGCAGTTCAGCAGCATCAGTCTGGCGCAGCAGGACATTCAGGACAGCCCGCGTTATCGCTGGCGCGGTATGCATTACGATATGGCGCGCAATTTCCACGGCAAAGCGGTCACGTTGCGGCTGATAGAGCAGATGGCGCGGTACAAAATGAACAAGTTGCATCTGCACTTGACTGAAGATGAAGGTTGGCGGCTGGAGATCCCCGGGTTACCGGAGCTGACCGACATCGGCGCCCAGCGCTGTTTTGATTTAACTGAACAACGTTGTCTGCTGACTCAGCTTGGCACAGGGCCACATAAATCAGGCTCTGGCAACGGTTTTTACACCCGCGACGATTTTATTGAAATTCTGAAATACGCCAACGCCCGCCATATTGAAGTGATCCCGGAAATTGATATGCCGGGCCACGCCCGCGCAGCGATTGTGGCCATGCAGGCGCGTTATCAGCGTTTACTGAAACAAGGTAAAAAAGCCGAAGCAGAGCAATATCTGCTCAGTGATCCGGCGGATCAGTCGAAGTACATGACTGTGCAGAACTACACCGACAACTCGGTCAACGTCTGTATGGATTCCAGCTACGCCTTTATTGATAAAGTGGTGTACGAACTGCAGCAAATGTACCGCGCAGCCGGCTTAAAACTGTCGACTTATCATATGGGTGGCGATGAAGTGGGCGCTGGCAGCTGGACCGCGTCACCGCAATGTCAGGCACTGTTTGCCAAAGGCATTCCCGGCGTAGCCGGCGTCGCTGACCTCAAACCTTATTTTGTCAGTAAGGTCGCAGCCTTATTACATAGCCGTCAGCTGGCGCTGGGTGGCTGGGAAGATGGTCTGATGTATGACCCGGTGAATCCGTTTAACCGCGAACAGTTTGCCAATAAAAATGTGTATGCCAACGTCTGGGATAACATCTGGGAATGGGGTTATTCAGACCGCGCTTATCGACTGGCGAATGCAGGTTATCAGGTGGTGATGTCACACGGCACCCATTTATATCTGGACCATCCAAATGAAACCCATCCGGACGAACGCGGCTATTATTGGGCGGCACGTTTCACTGACGCGAAGAAAGTCTTTGGTTATATGCCGGATGATGTCTACGCCAACGCTGACAAAACCCGCAGCGGTGTTGTGATCAATGATTTGGAACATCTGGTCGGCCGTGCCTTGCCGAAATTGGAAAAGCCGGAAAATATTCTCGGGATGCAGGGCCAGGTCTGGTCAGAAACCATCCGCACGGCAGCGCAACTGGAAGAAATGGTCTATCCAAGGCTACTCCCTATCGCCGAACGTGCCTGGCATAAAGCCGACTGGGAAGCAGACGCCAATGGCAACGCCGTCAAGCCACAGGCCCGCGATCAAGCTTGGCAGCAGTTTGCCCGCACCATGACGCAAAAGGAACTGCCTAAACTGGGACAGGCCGGAGTGCAATATTATTTGCCGCCGGTGGGTGCCGAGATCAAAAACGGTGTGTTGTATGCCAACGTGGCCTATCCGGGGCTGACCATTGAGCTGAGTCTGGATGACGGTAAAAGCTGGAAACAGTATCAGGAGGCCATTCCAATCGCTGCTGGTACTGAAGTCAGACTGCGCAGCCGTGCCACTGATGGCCGTAGTAGCCGCGAGACGAAACTGCCGGAAGTTCAGCATTAAGGCACAGACAGCAGGCCGGTATCAAACCGGCCTGCTGCTAGTTAGCGGCTACCAGAGAGAATTTGCTGCATCACCGCAGTCGCACGCATGGCACTGTCGCCGGTGGATGGATGCTGCAATTCCCCGCGTAAATGGGCGGCGATATTGGCGACATGATATTGCTGAATATGTGCCGGATGCTCAATAAACACCGATTCTGTCACACCATCCACCGTTAACTGCAATGGGTCTTCCTGAAACACCGAAAAGCTGATATGGCCCAAACTACCGATGATTTCTACCGCATCGCGCCGGCCGTCCGTGCCAAAATGCCAGAAACCACTGCCGGTTGCGACACGCCCGCTGGCATCAGGTGCAAACAACCACTGTGCGGTGACCGCATCTTCGGCGGTGTATAAGCCTTGCTGATTTAACGCCTGACCATGTACCTGCTGAATATCACCGAGTAAATACATCAATAAATCCAGACCATGACTGGCCAGATCAACAAAATAACCGCCACCGGCCTGCGCCGGATCAGTGCGCCAGTTAGCGGCGCCGGACAAATCCAGCGGATTCGGGCTGCGGCTGAAATTCCACTGTACATGACGCACAGTGCCAATCAGGCCGGCATCCAGCCATTGTTTGACTTGTAAAAACCGGGGCAGACTACGCCGGTAATAGGCAACAAATAATGGCACGCCCGCTGCGTTAAAAGCCGCATTCATTTGCGCGCATTCATCCGCATTTAAAGCCATCGGCTTTTCGACACAACAGATTTTGCCGGCGGCTGCGACTTTCAGCGCGTAAAACAGATGGCTGTCGGGCGGTGTAGCGATATAAACCGCATCGATAGCCGGGTCATTGATCAAAGCATCAGCGTCGCTGTAACAGACCGGTACCTGATGACGACTGGCATAATCGGCGGCTTTTTCCGCGTCCCGGCGCATAACAGCTTGCACGGTAAAACCCGCAGTTTGCTGATAGGCCGGGCCACTTTTGACTTCAGTGACGTTGCCACAACCTAAAATTCCCCAGCGAATGGTGTTGTTCATCAGACAGCTCATGTTGATTTATTTTGGCAATTGACAGGTTCAAGCCCCTGCAGTCATGGACAGTTTAAGCAGCGGGAAACCTTTGCGGCAATAAAAAAGCAGGACACTGAATTCAGTATCCTGCAAATACCCTTGGATAAGGATTGGCAAATAAAACACAACATCCGTGTGACTGGTCAGCCTGCAACACCAACTACCAATGTTACCGACTGCGACAAGGGAGGCAACAGTGGCCACCAGTCGGGCCACTATCGTGCACCGGTATAAGGCCGCAACGCGTCCGCTTATGCCGGCTGGCCTGAGCACAAGTACCACTGACTTTGTGTTCAGATTAAAACCATCCTACCAATTAATGACAACGCTGTCATTAGCAATTTGACGAATTTCCGGACATTTTTTTGACAATATAGTTGCGGCGCTCTCTTCCACCAAAATAACAACGCCGGCCTGAAAAGGCCGGCGCTTCATCGGGAGCAGCGCGCTATGATTCAGGCGCTGTTTTTGTTGTTATGCAGTTGCCGGATCCAGGCTTGTAACGGCAAAGTGCTGAAGACAGCATGTTTTGCCTGCTGGGCGACTTTGCCAAACAGTTCATCAAACTGCCGCTCTGGCGCCGTCGGTTGTAACTTTGGAAAGTGCCCCATACCATACAAAATAAACCGATAGTTTTCGTCGGTGAAAGTTGTCGAGAATGTGCCGGCTAAATCCATGTATTCACAGACTTTATAGCGCCAGGCCGCCAGTTGCGTTTCCAAACCCGGACAATAAGCAGCTTTTGCCGCGGCGTCGCGCCAAAAGGCAGTGTCGTCCCGGTCGGTCAGACAATAATGCAACACGATAAACTGTTTTAAATCAGTGTAAAAACCATTCATCAGCCGATTATAGGAGTCCCGCACCGGTTGCGTCAGCTCGCTGCCGGCCAGGTGTGTCGATAACAGCCGCACGCCGAGGTTAATCAGATGCAGGCCAGTCGATTCCAGCGGTTCGATAAAACCACCGGCCAGCCCCACCGCAATGCAGTTGCCGACCCAGAACTCTTTACGGCAACCCACTTTCATATCCAGGTGCGTGCATTTGAGCACGGCCGCAGCCGGGCCTAAATAGTCCCGCAGTTCCTGCTCGGCCTGCTCGCGGCTCAGGCGGGCACCATCATAGACATAACCGGTGCCCTGGCGATCGACCAGATCAATCTCCCAGACCCAGCCATTTGTTAACGCGGTGGCTGTGGTATAAGGCTTTGGTTCGCCAGGCAGTTCCCGCTGAATAGCCACTGCTTTGTTGCAGGGTAAAGCGTCGGTAAAAGACTGCCAGTTATCGGCTTTTAACGCTTCCATTAACAAGCCACGGAAGCCGGTACAGTCGATAAACACATCGGCGCTGAATTCGCCCTGATCGGTTTGCACTGACTGAATATTGCCATCGCTGACTATCACGTCCGTCACTGTGGCGACGCTGTGGATCACACCGGCTTCGATGGCTTTTTTGCGCAGGAAACGCGCCATTTTCACCGCATCTAAGTGATAACCATAAGGCACCACGCCCTGATACGGCGGCGACTGCGGCGTTTTGGGACTATGGCCGCTGGCAATCAGGTGTGACGACAGACTGGCACCCTGGTCAAAACGTTCGAGTTCAAAACGCCGGTCGAGCAGCCAGCTGGTAGAGATATCCAAATCCATCGGCGGTTTCAGATGGTCAAACGGATGGAAGTACTGATGCATCTGGCCGTCGACCGGTTTCATCCAGTTTCTGAACATAATGCCGGTCTTAAAAGTGGCGTTGGTCGCTTCCAGCAGTTCCGCTTCGTCCAGGCCCATCGCTGCAAAAAAATAGCGGATGCTATGCACTGTCGCTTCGCCAACACCAATGATGCCGATGTCTTCGCTTTCAACGACCCGCACCTGCACCCGCGCTTGTTGCTGATTAAAATAGCGGTTCAGATAAATAGCGGTCATCCAGCCGGAAGAACCACCGCCAACAATACAGACAGATTTCATCATTTTTGCTGACCTCTTCAGACTTTTTGCAAACCAAACTGGCGGATACGATTAAGCAATTCGCGGTGTGGCAGCAATTGCGACTGCAATTGCGCAGCTTTATGCCGGTAAAAACCAAACATCTGTGCGGCAAGCTCCGGCTGATTAAAGCGGTATTGCTGCTGGCTCAGATCAGTGCCGAATTGCATGCCGTACAGCACATACAGGTAATTTTCCAGATTAAAAATTTCTAATTTACTGTGGAAATCATAAGGCGTAGGCACCTGATGCGCCCATAACGCCAGATTATCCAGCAAACTTTGCGGGCAACTGGCCGGGTCGCGGTTATCACGCCAAAACGCCGAATCGTCGCGCTGCGACAGGAAATAGTGCAATTTGATAAAGTCGATGACTTTATCCCAGGCCGTGCGCACCCGTTGATTAAACCGCTCCGCCTGCAATGGCATCACGGCAGTGTGGGCCGGAAATGAATCTGCCAGCATGCGTGCTGTAGCGTCGTAGACCAACAGACCGGTGGCCTCCAGCGGTTCAACAAACCCCTGCGACAGGCCCAGCGCAATACAGTTGCGGTGCCAGAATTTCTCGCGGTAACCGACCTGCATCTCAATCCGGCGCGGCGTCAGATGATCAGCATCGCCTTTTAAATACTGTTTGAGCACGGCCAGCGCTTCATCGTCTGTGGTGTAACGGCTGGAATAAACATAACCCGTGCCACGCCGCTCGGCCAGACCGATATCCCAGATCCAGCCGGCTTGTTGTGCTGTCGCGATGGTGTAACAGGGAATAGGCGCTGCCGGGTCACGATATGGCACTTGCACCGCCAACGCGCGATCGACAAACATCACATCGTTTTTCGGGATAAAAGGCACCTGACAGGCGTCGCCAATTAATAAAGCGCGAAACCCGGTACAATCAATAAAAATATCGGCCGTCAGCTCGCCATGGCTGTCCGTCTGGATGGCAGCAATATCGCCGTTGTCAGCAAAACGTACAGCGCCGATATTGCCAAACAAATGGCGTACGCCGAGCTTTTGCGTCGCATGTTTGGTGAGCAAAGCGGCAAACTTGGCGGCATCAAGATGGTAAGCGTAATTGGTCAGGCCCTGAAACTCCGGCTGCAGCATGGTTTTAGGCCCAAAGCCACTGTCAGCCACCCGCCCCTGTACTGATACCGCATCGGCATATGAACAGTCCCCAGCCAGGCCCTGCAGCCAATACGGCGTCAGGTCCAGCGTAGCCAGATCCGGATAATCAAACACATGATGGTAATAATTCGGGCTGGCTTGTCCAGGCGCTTTGACCCAGTCGACAAATTTGATGCTTTGTTTAAAAGTGACGTCGCAGTCGCGGATAAATTCAGTTTCACTGATGCCCAGATACTGCAGGCTATGCCGAATCGCCGGCACTGTGCCCTCCCCCACACCGATGGTCGGAATATCTGCCGATTCAATCAGACAAATCTCAACACCTGTACCATCCGGTCTGTGCAGTTTTTTCGCCAGGTGGCAGGCGGCTAACCAGCCGGCAGTGCCGCCACCAACGATCAATACTTTGCGGATCTGCTGCATCTGCGCCTCCGTTACGCCAACTGGCTGATTTTCAGCGCCGCCAGCCGGTTCAGCTGATGTAGTGAGGTCAACTGCGCATAAATTGCCGGTAAAAAACCGCGCTGACGCAAATCGGCGAATACCTCAGTTGGCAACTGATTCAGTTTGGCCTCGCTGATGATATAAATGCCGTTCAACTGATGCTGCTGACCTTTTAAATCAAACTGGAAGCCTTGCGGTATCAGCAGTTCATGTTGTTGCAGCAGTTCAACAAAAGCAGCTGTCACCTGCAACTGTTCAAAGCTTTGCAGTAATTGTTGCTTGCGTTTGGTCAGGTAAGGGGTTTCCTGTCCGCCACTGAACAAGGTTTCGCCGTCATTGACCTGCACCTGAGAAGCTGCGGTATTCAGGCCAATACTGAATTGATCCGGCTGTTGTGGATTGGCTAGCAGTACCAACGGATAGTTGGTGACTGCCTGCGGCAGGTAGTTCGGGCTGACAGTAGCTGTTGCATACAGATTCTCACCCGGCACTAAACCGGTTAAGGCCACAGCGCGGAATTGACCGGTTTCACTGTCTTTTACAAATACCAGCGCAAACTCAGTACTGGCACGGACAAACTCGTGCACTGAGACCGGGAATAAATGTTGTTTGGCAAATGGGGCAAAACTACGGGATTCAGTTAAACGCACATGGGCATGGACATCAGGATGCAGGGCGACCACAGGTTGGCTCATACTTCGGCTCCTCGGTAAATGGTGAAAACAGCAGCATGACAGGGATTGTGCCCTTTGCGAAGGGTGCAGTGCCGTGCCTTGCAGAAGTGTTGGTCAAAACACTGGAAACTGTGTTGCACAGCGTTTTGACCAGCACTTTTACAGAAAGAAAAAGGGAAGTTTCCTTCCCTTTTTTTCAACCAATCAACAATTTAGAACTTGAAGCTGGCGCCTAAAGAAATACGGCGGGCCATTTCGTACTCATACAGCGGGAAGCCTTTGGCGAAACCCGAGAAGTTAGTTTGTTTGTTGTTATTACCAAACTGTTTAGAACTTTCTTCCAGCAGGTTGTTCACGTCCAGTTTCACGTCCAGATAGTCCGTTGCGTGATACACAGCGCTCAGGTCCAGAGAACCGAAGTCATCGTGCAGACGGTTACCGTAAGAACCTGATTCACGGATCATGTACTCACTACGCCAGTTGTAAGCCACACGGACCTGGAACAGATCGTTTTCATAATAACCGGTCAGGTTGTATGAATGACGTGAACTGTCGCTCAGGATTGGGTTCATGTCAGTGAAGGTGTCTTTGTCTGTTTCAGTATCAGTGTAGGTATAGTTGACGATGGTACCGAAACCATTGCCGTAATACGCCTGATGTTGTAACTCGATACCACTGATAGAAGCATCTTTACCGTTGCCTTTCTGTTCAGTGATCCAGCCGTTAGCTGCTTCATCCGGACGTGTCAGCGGGAATGGAATTTCTGCAGCAGTAGCAGTGCCCTGCGCGATGTTGACGAAGTTCTTCACATCTTTCAGGAACAGTGCAGCAGACACCATAGAGTTGGCATCGTAGTACCACTCGACACCTAAATCGAACTGGTCAGAAATAAATGGTTTCAGGCCGATGTTACCAACAATCCAGCGCTGGTTGTTTGGCGTGTCATCGTTAGTCCCCATCACGTTCGGGTTGACGTACATATCAACATACTGTGGACGCGCCAGTGCACGGGCGGCAGAAGCACGCAGGATCTTGTCATCTGCCAGGTCTACGACCATGTTAAAGCTTGGCAGGAACTCAGAATAATCTGCGTCTGATTCTGTTTGCTTTTTGTTCACGTAGTAAGTTGAGGTCGCATCAGTGGTGACATAACGCACACCGAAGTTACCGCGTACTTTGTCAGTGCTGTAAATCGCCATACCGTACAGGGCAGCATTTTTCTCAGTGATTTCTGAGTAAGCACCTAAATCTTCGGTTTCACCGGTGATGCTGGCTTTCGCCCACGCTTTTAACTTATCGACATCAAATTTCTTGATGCTGTAGTTACCGGCGCCAACATCGATAGAACCCGCCTGAATGTCTTTGGTTGAAATAACCGGGTTAAAACCAGCTTTTTGAATAAATTCAAAACGACGGCTGGTGGTATTATGGTCAGCATAACGGAAGCCGGTTTTGAATTCCGTAATTGGACCCAGTGTCGACGGGAAGGTCAAATCAGACTGAATATAGCTTTCGCCATCAGTTTTTGGTGTTTTGTTGAAGTTCGGGCCTGTCCCCATGGCCAGTGAACCCGGGTCATAAGTGCCGATGTTCAGGTTACCCGGTGCCCAGCTCTGACCACCACCGGTGAAGTCATATTTACCACCGACGATTGGGGTACCGCCGGTACCATCGTCCACTACCATTTCAAAGTCAGTACCGCCAGTTGATGAAGTGTCACCAATCTGGGTGGCCCACTTATAGCCGTCACCTTCGTATTCAAACTTCAGATCGTACACTTCTGAGTTCATCGTGGCTTCACGTGGACGCGCCTGATAATAAGCGACGTTCAGCGGGCCTTTAGCCTGTGTACCTTGTTTATTCGGCGTTTTACCGTCACCGCCGATCCAGGCTTCTGTTTTACCAGTGCCCCAGGTGGTGTCGGCCTGTGTCAGCCACAGCGCATAGTTGGTGTTATCCGCGTCCATTTGCATATCTAAAGCATTGAACACGATATTCAGGTTATCGCTTGGTGCGAACTGCAAAGTCGCAGTGTAGGCAGAACGTTTCCGGTCTTGTTCAAAACCAACAGGGCCTGCACCCCATTCCCAGAACGCTTCGTTACCCTGACGTTGCAGGCTGCGTTCTTGCGCCACTAACGACACTAATGCACCAAAAGTTTCAGCGTCGTTTTTCCAGCTGTACATGCCCGACAGTTGTGGGTCGTTGCTGCCTGAATCGCTTTGATAAGTGCTTTCAATCGATGCATATGCAGTATTGGCATCCAGATCCAGTGGTTTGCGGGTATGAACCACCACAGTACCACCGATACCACCTTCACTCAGATCCGCCTGAGAAGCTTTATATACTTCCAGGTTACCGACCAGTTCAGATGGCAGTAATTCATAGTTGAAGCTGCGGCGGGCAGGTTCCAGTACGAACCAGCCAGTAGATGCCACGTTCTGACCATTCAGGGTCGTCAAAGTTAAATCCTGGCCTGAACCGCGGATTGACACACCGGCGCCTTCACCAAACTGACGCTGGATAGTGACACCAGGCACCCGTTGCAGTGATTCAGCGACGTTTTTATCCGGGAATTTACCGATATCTTCGGCGGTCACCACATCAACGATCGTATCGCTGAAACGCTTAGCGTTTAAGTTGGCTTCCTGCGATGCACGGATACCGCGCACCTGAATGACTTCTACCTGTTGATCTTTCTTCGCGCCATCAGCCTGTGCCTGCTGAGCAAATACCGGCGCAGATAACGCCACAGTACCGACCATCAGACCCAGTTTGACCGCTACGGCACATTTATTCATTTTATTGTGCGACATAAGCTTCTCCCATTCCTGTTTTTCTTCGTGTGCGATGAATTTTTATTTGTCCTGCAATGACAACGCTGTCATTAAATCTCAACATACACAAATTATTTTTACTTTGCAAACCCCATTCGCTGATTTTTTAGACTGATTTTGTCGCCCGAGACAAGGCCTCAGTAATGGCTGATATTAGACCAGGACAGCTGAGATTTCAGGCTCTTACAACACAAATACATTATAACAATATGTATTTGCTAATCTTTTTTAATTAAGGAAAATAACAGCCACGCAGTTGCTCATTTTTTGATAAATAAACAATTGCTGTTTTGGCCAAAACGTTGTATCCCTTAGTTCAATAATTCTTACAAAATGACTACCGCTGTCATTCCCTGCTTTACAGGGGGGATTTTCAGCCTGTTCGGTCAATACCGGACAAGCCTGCTGACAGCGGCGTATTTGCCTGGAAGCGCTATGAAAGTAACCATTAATGACGTCGCTGAGCTGGCCGGAGTGTCGATCAAGACGGTGTCGCGGGTGATGAACAACGAACCGTCGGTGAAAAAGGCCACGCTGGATAAAGTCACGGCAGCCATCGCCCAGCTGAACTATCAGCCCAATGCTGCCGCCCGTAATCTGGCCAGTACCCGTTCTTATACCATCGGTTACATCTACGACAACCCAAACGCTTATTATGTGATTGATATGCAAAAGGGTTTATTGGATACCTGCCGCAAGCATGGTTATGAACTGCTGATCCACCCGACCAACGCCAAGTCCGCCAACATAGTGCAGGAAGTGATAGACGTCGTGCAGCATTCACGCCTGGCCGGTTTAGTACTGACCCCACCTTTTTCCGAAATGCCGGAAATTGCTGAAGCGCTGGAACGGATAGAAGTCGACTTCGTCCGGATCATTTCCGGCTCGACACCGTCGCCGAAACTGACCAACTGCGTGTTGATTGACGACTTCACGGCCGCTTTCAAAATCACCAATCATTTGTTGGAACTGGGTCATACCGACATCGCGTTTTTATGCGGGGACGAAGAACACAGCTCGAGCGGCGAGCGGCTGGCCGGCTTTCAGGCCGCCCTGACCAAACGCGGCATTCAGGCCAATCCGAAATTTGTAGTGCCAGGCAGTTATTCGTTTGAATCCGGCGTCAAAGGTGCCAAACATCTGCTGGCAATGCCACATAAACCCACCGCCATCTTCGCCTGTAACGACGAAATTGCTGCGGGGGCTTTATTTAGCGCACGGCTCAGTCATGTTGAGATCCCGCAGCAGCTGTCCATTGTCGGCTTTGAAAACAGCCCATTTTCGCGTCAAACCTGGCCACCGCTGACCACGGCCAACCAGCCCAATAGCACTATCGCTGCACAGGCCGCTGAGCTGTTGTTCCGCCACACCAGACCCGGCAATGCCCGCAGCGCCCTGGAACAACAGCCGGTATTTATCCCGGAGTTGCTGGTACGCGAATCGACAGCGCCCTGTGCGCGCTGAATCCGCCCAATTAAAAAGGAGCCTGTTGGCTCCTTTTTCAGTTCTGGAATGCTGAATTACGGCGCGACCGCCTGCATCATCAGCGCAGATAAATAACCGCCGTAAGTCCCCAGCGCATAACCCAATACCGCCAGTAACACACCAACCGGGGCTAACGCCGGGTGGAATGCTGCAGCAACCACAGGTGCTGAAGCCGCACCGCCAATATTGGCCTGACTACCGACAGCCATATAAAACACTGGCGCTTTCAGTAGTTTCATCATGCCCAGCAATAACAACGCATGGATGGAGATCCACACCAGGCCCACCAGGAACATCACCGGATAGTCCACAATAGCAGTAACATCCATATGCATGCCGATGGTAGCCACCAGAATGTACACCATCACAGAGCCCACTTTAGAAGCACCAGTAGCCTCGAGGTGACGCAGTTTAGTACCGGATAACAACAAACCAAAAGTCGTCGCCAGTACCACAATCCAGAAGAAAGTACTGGTCAGGCTATACATCGCCAGTTCCGGCGCATGCAGTTCAATCCATGGTGCAATAATATTGGCCAGCCAGTGCGACAAACCTGCCACACCAAAACCCACAGCGATAATCATCATCAAATCATTGGTCGATGGATTCCGTGAATTTTCTGCCTGATATTGCTCAATTTTACCTTTTAAGTGCTCCAGCGCCCGGGTATCGGCGCCGTTGGCCTTATCCAGTCGTGCGGCATTAGCCGCCATCCACAACAGCACAGCAGTCCAGATATTGGCAACCAGGACGTCGACCGTGATCATCACTGAGAAAATCTCACCGCTTGGCTGAAACACTTCTTTCATAGCGGCCTGATTGGCACTACCACCGATCCAGCTGCCAGCGATGGTCGACATACCACGCCAGGCCGCATCAGCGCCTTCGCCGCCGAGCTGTTCCGGGAAAAAATGCCCGACACTGGCCAGCGCGATTGGCCCGCCTAATACCACGCCCACAGTACCGGTTAAAAACAACACCAATGCTTTTGGCCCTAACCCGAGAATGGCACGAAAATCAACGCTCAGTGTCAGCAACACCAGACAGACCGGCAACAGATAGCGTGATGCCATCTGATATAACTGCGAATGTTCGCCATCAATAATGCCAAAGCTGTTAAATAATGACGGGATGAAATAACAGAGCAATACCGACGGAATATAACGATAGAATTTTTGCCAGAACGGGCTGGCGCTATGGCTGGTATGAAATACAAAGCCCAGGATCAGCGCCAACAGGCCGAGCACGACGGCGTCGTTGGTGATCAATGCGGTTGAAGTCTGCATGCAGAATTCCTTACGTGACAGGTCTACAGAATGAAGTGCAACTGAGCAGGACTTTTTCCGATTTAACGCAAAACAATGGGACAACACATTGTTATCAAGAGTTTTTTACGGTCTAAACTGCGTGGGAAGCACAAGATAATTTTTTTATTATGTGCCGAAACATAGCATAGATATGGGTTCTGGCAAAGTCTTGTGCGGTTTTCTGAGCGCTCAGCGCTATGAATGCCTGTGTCTGAATTTCTCAGCTATTTAGCTCTGGCTTCAACGCTTGTCCGGCCGCAGTTAATTGCACTGCTGTTGTTATTTTCACCGACTGTTGCCAACCATTCAGCGGTATAGCACTAAAGTACCGTTTACCACCTTGCCGCAAGCTCTTACCCTGCAGCAAAGCACACAACAACAGAGGGTGTTATGCGGGTATTGATCACAGGTGGTAGCGGCGGTATTGGCTTTGCGGTGGCACAGGCGTATGCCGCGCAAGGCGACGAAGTGATTTTGGCCGATATCAATCTGGCAGTTGCAGAAGCCAAAGCAGCAGAACTGGTCGCCAGCGGCGCAAAAGCGACAGCGCTGCTGCTGGATTTAACCTCGCAGGACAGTATTGAGCAAACCGCTACAGCCGCAGGCCCGGTGGATGTGTTGGTCAATAACGCCGGTATTCAGCATGTGGCGCGCCTGGAAGAATTTCCGGAACACAAATGGCAGCAACTGTTGCAGGTGATGCTGACGGGCCCGGCGATGCTGAGTAAAGCGCTGTTGCCCGGCATGCGCAGCCGCGGTTTTGGCCGCATTGTGAATATTGGCTCTATTCATGCCTTAGTGGCCTCGCCGTTTAAGTCGGCTTATGTCGCGGCCAAACACGGCCTGCTTGGCTTTAGTAAAGTGGTGGCGCTGGAAAACGCCGATATTGATTTTACTATCAACACCATCTGCCCGGCTTATGTGCGTACGCCATTGGTCGATGCGCAAATTGCTGCTCAGTGCAAAGAACATCAGCTCAGCGAGACTGAAGTTATCGAAAAGATCATGCTGGCGCCGATGCCGCAAAAAGCTTTTATCGGTGTCGATGAAATTGCCGCAACCGCAGTATTTCTAACCACTGCCGCCGCCCGCCATATCACGGCGCAAACGCTGGTGCTCGACGGTGGCTGGACTGCGCGTTAACCGCTTTCCAGCGCTCAGAAACTGAGGCACAATCAAAGGCTTCGCGGTGAATGCGGTAAATTCTGAAATGATTCTGAGTCAGGGCAGCATTGGCATTGGCATTGGCAGCATAGCCGTGCTGTCGCTGCTGTATCTGGCGGTACTGTACAGCGTCGGCGTACTCGGCCGGCGCCTGACTGGCCGCCATCCGCTCGCGCCCTGGGTGTTTAGTTTTGCCCTCGCCATCTACTGTACCAGCTGGGCCTTTTATGGCGTGACCGCACAGGCCGCAGTGAATGGCTGGTGGATCCCGCCGACTTATATCGGTTCTTTGTTGTTATTCTGGTTCGCTTTTGGCCTGATTAGCCGTATCGCCATGGTCTGCCGGCGTTTGCGCATCACGTCCGTCGCCGACTTTATCGCCACCCGCTATGGGCATTCCCGCTTATTAGCCGTGATCACCACGCTGATTGTGCTGATGGCCGTCATTCCTTATATCGCCTTGCAGTTACAGGCCGTGTCGACCAGCATTAACGCCTTGGTTGGTAGCGGCAGCGACGGGCCCTGGTACCAGGATACCGGACTATATGTCAGCTTGTGGCTGGCGATTTTTGCCATGTTATTTGTCGGTCGCAGCGCCAAAGCGCATCAGCCCAATCCCGGCCTGATGACGGCTATTGCTTTTGAATCGCTGGTGAAATTACTGGCGTTGCTGGCCGTCGGTTTTTTTGTCGTGTTTGGGCTGTTTGATGGTTTTGGCGATATTTTTGCCAAAGCAGCCGTCTCAGCCGACGTCCAGCAGCTGCAAAGCCAGGGCGCGCCCTGGTCGGTGTATTGGATCCACGTTTTGCTCGGTTTTGTCGCCACCTTGTGTCTGCCGCGTCAGTTTCATGTCAGTTTTGTTGAGATCCAGCATTTGGGGCATCTGCGCTACGCGCGTTGGATCTTCCCCGGCTATTTGCTGCTGATGAGCCTGTTTACATTGCCGGTAGCGCTGGCTGGCACTTTGTTATTGGGCCACAGCGCCAGTATCGATTTGGTGGTACTGCAGCTGCCGTTGTCGGCCAACCGCACCGATATGGCACTGCTGGCTTACTTAGGTGGTTTTTCTGCTGCCACCAGCATGGTAATAGTTGCGACTGTGGTGCTTGGCATCATGATCACCAACGATTTGTTAACGCCGCTGATTTACCGCCAACAGCAAAAACCAGCCGACGGCAAACCCTGGATCCGTATGGTGACGCTACGCCGTTTATCGATGTTAAGCGTGTTGACGCTCGGTTATCTGTATTACTTATTAATCGGCACTGAAACCGGTCTGGCTCAGCTTGGCCTGATGGCCTTTGCGCTGATTGCGCAGCTGGCGCCGGCGCTGATCTTTGGCCTGCTGAACCGCCGCGTCAACCGGCAAGGTGCATTGGCCGGGTTGCTCTGTGGCGCTAGTCTATGGGCTTATATTCTGTTGTTACCGGAACTCAGCCGTGCCGGTTTAATCCGCTGGGACTGGCTCAGTCTTGGGCCTTTTGGCTGGCAGGCGTTAGCGCCTAATGCGTTGCTCGGTGGCCAGTTTGATTTGATCAGCCTCGGGGTAGTGGTCAGCCTGAGTGTGAATACCCTGCTGCTATTGTTGGTGAGCCAGCTCAGTCAGACCCGGCTGACCGAATACCTGGAAAGTGCGCGTTTTTTCCGTCAGAGCCAATCAAAACCGCAACAGGCTGCGCCACAGCTGACGGTGCAGGATTGTTATCTGTTGGTGCGGCGTTTTGCCGGCGAGCGTGAAGCACGGTTATTGCTGCAGCGTCAGTTTAAATCGGTTTCACCACAGCTGGATGCGCGCGCGCCACAAGCATTGCAGCAAAGTACAGAGCGCACGCTGGCCGCGGTGGTTGGCGGCGCTTCGATGCGGCTGCTGCTCAATGCCGCCGGCAAAAACAGTCAGCTACCGCTGGAATCGGTCGCCCGTTTTGTCGATGAGGCGAGTCAGGTCTATCTGTTTAATCAGGCGCTGCTGCGCGCCACTATCGACAATATCAGTATGGGCATCAGCGTGGTCGATGCCGATTTACGGCTGATTGCCTGGAACCAGCGTTATCTGCAAATGTTTGCTTATCCGCCCGGCCTGATTGAAGTGGGCCGGCCGGTGGCGGATTTAATTCGTTATAACGCCGAACGCGGCTGGTTTCATGACAGTACCCTGCCCGATGCCACGCAAATCAGCGTCGAAGTAGAAAAACGGCTGAATTTTTTACGTCAGGGCAGCAGTTATCGTTTTCAGCGCCGCCAGCGCGACGGCCGGGTGTTTGAGATGCAGGGCCATCCGCTGCCGGGCGGCGGTTTTGTCACTACCTACAGTGATGTCAGCTCTTTTATAGACGTGCAACAACAGCTCGAAGCCAGCAACAGCACGCTGGAACAACGCGTCATGAGCCGCACCGCCGAGCTGGAACAACTGAATCAGCAACTGGCCGCCGCCAAACAACAGCTGGAGGAACAAACCGCCAGCAAAAACCGTTTTTTTGCCGCAGCCAGTCACGATTTGCTGCAACCCTTTAATGCCGCGGCATTATTCTGCGGCTTGATCCGTGAAAAAAGCAGCGATGGCCAGGTGCAACAACTGGCGAAGGATTTAGCCGCCTCGTTAAATTCTGCTGAAGAACTCCTGGCCGGTATTCTGGAACTGACCAAACTCGATGCCGGCGTGATTAAAGCGCAAAAATCGCCGGTGGCGATGGTTAGCTTGTTGGACCAAATCGCCCGTGAAGCTGGCTTAATCTCCACCGGAAAACCGATTCGTTTCCGCTATCGGCCAAGCCGGCTTTGGGTTGATACCGACAGCCGCTTGCTGCGCCGTGTCGTGCAGAATCTGGTTGCGAATGCCTTGCGTTACACCCCCCAGGGGAAAATTTTACTCGGTTGCCGGCGCTGTCACTGGCAGGGGCAGCCAGCCGTGCGGATTGAAGTCTGGGACACTGGCGTCGGCATCAGTCCGGATGAACAACAGCGCATTTTCCAGGAATTTCAGCAGGGTAAAGAAGCGAATAATCAAGGGCTTGGTATTGGACTTGCCATCAGTCAGCGCATCAGCGATTTGCTGCAGCACCCGCTGACACTGCACTCAGAACCCGGCAAAGGCAGCTGTTTTGCTGTGACAGTCCCGGTCTGCGCCGCGGGGGCTAGCGCCGGGCCAGCATTGCAGCCGCGTGAGCAACCGGTCAGTTTCCGCGGCAAAACAATCTTATTGCTGGACAACGACCCGCAATTATCCGGCGCGGTCGCTGCATTACTCAGAAGCTGGGATTGTCAGGTACTGGTGGCGCAACAGCCTGCGCAGGCGCTGCATTGGCTCAGCGAAGGTCATCAGGTGGATTTATTGTTATTTGATTATCATCTGGATCAGGGCGCGACCGGTGTCGAAGTGGCGATGCAACTGCAGCAGCATTATGCGTTGCAGGTGCCGGTGTTGATCCATTCGGCCGATCAGCAACAACAAACCCGTGATCATGCGTTGAATAACGGTTTCCACTTTATGCTGAAGCCATTAAAACCGGCCAATCTAAAGCGGCTGCTGCAACGCCTGCTGCGCTGACCCCAATTGTGTGGACTGATTAGTCAGCGGCGACACACGCCTGATTACGACCGGCCAGCTTGGCCTGATACAAAGCGCGGTCGGCGCGACGGAACAGCCGTTCGTAGTCTTCGTCAGGCTGTAATTGCGCGACGCCAAAACTGGCGGTCAGCGGATGCACATCGCAGATATAGACCTGGCGTAATTCGCTGATAATACGTTCAGCAATCAACAAAGCTGCCTGTTGTGTAGTTTGCGGTAGCAGCACAACAAATTCATCGCCGCCAAAACGGCCCAATAAATCAGTTGGCCGCAGTGACAACTGCGCCAGACGCGCCAGTTGCTGTAGCGCCTGATCGCCAACATGGTGGCCAAACTCATCATTAATTTTTTTGAAATAATCGATATCAAACACCAACAGTGACAAAGGCCGCTGTTCGTGCCGGCTACGGCTGATCTCAAGCATTGCCCTTTGCTCAAGGCGATCACGGGACGCCACCTGCGTCAGGCTGTCAGTAAAAGCCACTTTGCGCAGCTGCAGGTTATCGGCCAATAAAGTCGGAATGGCGAGGCCAAATAAGGTGTTCGCGGCAATGACGTTGATGGCGAATTGATAAACCATCACATAATCCATCAAATCAAACAGATGCACCCAAAAGGCAATCAGGAAACTCGATAAAGCCACGCTGCTGACATTGAGCAAGGCCGATTCGGAACAGGCGATCCACATATGTGGGATCACCAGGAAAAAAATCGCAAAAGCACTGTTCGGCGAATCTGTCACTTTCGCCAACAGCATACAGGCAGTCAGTAACAACGCATTGAGTAAAAGTTTAAGCAAATAACGTGGGTGAAACTGCTGTTGTTGCAGGCCCACCATATCGGTCAGACGAAACAATGCAGAAGGTAACACCCTGCTTAACAGGCCAACAAAAAACGGCGCCAGCACCATGACACCGGCCATATCACCAATCCAGAACGGTAGCCAGGTCGAGGCTATTTCCGCTTCAGCCATCATGTCGGTAATCACCAAAGTTGGCAGTACCAACCAGGTGGCGCAAAACGAACTGACGGCGGCAATGACCAGGAAGGATACGATGATCCGGCTAATATCGCGGGTGCCGCGCCTAGCCAGTGTGCGTAAGGCGATAGCACCAACGGCATAAGGCAGAATATGCGCCAGGCCAAATAACAGACCCGCTTCCAGAATTTGCCATTCTGACAACTGAATATTGTAGTGGCGGGCGGTGTAAAAGGTGATCAGCACGCAACCGGTCAACAAGGCCGGTAATACAGAAAAGCCCAGTAATAACAACGATGCGAAAGTCAGGCCCGCCACCGGATACCAGACACTGGCATGATGGGTATATTCCACCAGCCAGCCAATCTCAAACACCAGCAGCCACAGCAGCAATAACATAACGTTGCGCAGCAACCAGGATTGCTGCAATCGGTCTTGCCAACGTTGGCGGTCAAACAGCGGCGCTTGGGCCAGACCTTCGGGTTTCACTTACTGCAAATTCCAGTAATAAATACTGCCATCATCACTGCCGCCCACCGCGGTTTTACCGTCCGGCGTCAGCATCATTGGCTAATTCATTAGCTTGGTGCCATATTGCCACAGTTGCTGCCCAGAGCAAGCGTCGAACAGATAAAAGTTCCCCGGCGATTCCTTTTGATTGCTGCCACCGCTGCTTTCATCCGGTTTGCCGTCGGTGGCACTGACCAGGGTCGCAGCCTTGTCTAATGTCACGCCCGGATTGACCGCATATTGCACCGGTTTGCTCCATTTCAGCACGGGCCCCCAGATTGGGTAGTTGGCGATGTCAGACGCTGTTTGCTCTGCATCCACCCGATACAACACCCCGGCTTCGCTTTGGTTAGCACCGACCACTATCACCAGTTCTTTGGCTGGCGTTTCAGTAATGGCGATGGCATAGGCGATATTCAGCCCGGTCAGCGCCGGTTTATAGACAAAAGCTGTGCCGGGCTGCACCGCCTGAAAAAACGCACAACTACCATCATGTAACGCCGCGGCGGCATAGGCGCCGTCTGGGGTCGTCACGACCCGCATCACACCTTGTGCCTGCGGATAGCTGGTCACAGCACCGAGTTTGCCGTTATCCAGCACAATCTGCTGCACCAGTCCGGTGTATACAGGTTTGACATTGTAATTAATGGCGCCGACCCAAACCCGGCTGCCGTCTGGCGCAAGTACAGCGCTGTAACTGGAAAAGCCGGCAGTAAGCGCCATGGCGTCACTGAAGGACCAAACCGGCGCTACAGTGCTGCCGCTGGCATAATGGTACAACCGGACTTCGTGCTGGAAATCCGCCAGCAGCAAAGTGCCGTCGCTGCTGAAAGTCAGTTGATTGACCCGCGCAGGTAAGTTGTTGTCTTGAAACAGAATACTGCCAGTACTGGCATCGAGGATACACAAAAAACCGCAGGTTTTACTGGTCTCACCGCCACAGGCAGCAAAACGTTTATCGTCACTGACGGCGACCCAGAAAATGCCTTGCGTCACATTGGCAGCGGTGACCGGCACCGACCAGAGTTGCTGGCCGGTTGCATCATAGCCATAAAAATTAAACTGCCCGGAGCCAAATTCGCTGGAGGTGCCGCCGACGGTCAGTTGACCATCCGGGCTCACTGCCACTGAATTAACCTGTAAACCGGTTTGCGGTGTTTTTTGCCAGCTGGGTTGGCCGGCGCTGCCTGATGTTGCTGATGTCATCTGATGGTCCTGTATTGCTGCGAAAGATTTCAGCATGCAGGAAACACATTTGAATCACAACATCAGGTTAACAATCTGCGCCGTCCAGCTGGTTTAACGCATGCCGGCCGGACAGCTGGCGCTTTGCCAACGCGAATCACTGCTGAGCGTGAACTTCACGTCACCGTTTTGTGCCTGGCCCGGCAGCGGCATTTTGTACTGGCCGGTGCCCTGCATGTTCATCTGCATCCATTGCGGAGTTTTTAACGTGACAGTGCCTTGCAGCGAGCCGGTGTAGCCGCCCTGATCCTGACAAGCACCTTTGACGGACACCGAATTGGTTGTGCTGCCGGTTAGTTGTAACTGGCAACGCGGTAACTGCTGTTTGGCTCTGGCCAGCCACTGCTCCGGCGTTTTTAACAACGCGACTTCAGCCGCAGTTAAACATTCCTGCGCCGTACTTAAGTCTTTTTTCGGCATCATCCCGGCGACTAAAGCCCGTTGTTCTGCCGGCACCGCCGCCAACATTTGTTGTTGCAAGACTTTCATCTGCTGCAGAATATCCTGGCCATTGACCAGCACCTGATGCTGACTACGCCAGTGACCGGTTTGCGGCTGCAGCTGCGTCGCGTGGCTGTGGGAAATACTAAAAATCGTCGAACAAGACAGGACTAACAAAGTGACACGGCGCATGCGGCGCTCTCCCGGAAGACTCAAGACTGGCAGTTAGAGGCTACAGGGTATCCGGAAGTTTCAGTTTTTCAAATAAGATCCCGGCCAGCGTGCGGTTATTGACATTGAGTTTGCGCAAAATCGCCGACACATGCTGCTTGACGGTGGTTTCCTGAACATTCATCTCATAGGCGATTTGTTTATTCAGTAAACCATCGGCAATCATTTTCAGCACACGGAATTGTTGCGGCGTCAGCTGCTCGAGCCGGCCGGCAAATTCGGCATCAATTAAATCCTGCGCCTGCGCCACACTTTGCTGTAAATCCGCCGGCAACCAGGTGTCCCCCGCCATCACCGCATTAACCGCTTCTGTCAGCACTTCTAACGGTGCTGATTTGGGCAAATAAGCGGCAGCGCCTAATTGCAGCGCCTGTTTAATCACGGCCGGGTCTTCAATCGCCGACACCATCAGAATGGAGATGTCCGGGTATTCAGTGCGAAGCGCTGTCAGCCCGGCAAAACCTTCGGCATCCGGCAGTTTTAAATCGAGCAAAATCAGCTGAGTATCCGGATGTTCGCGTAATAAAGGCCACAACTGCGCCATGCTGTGCGCCTGATACAGGCTGGCCTCCAGGCCAAGAATGGTCTGCAGCGCCTGCGATAAAGCAACGCGGAACAACGGGTGGTCATCAGCAATAATGGCAATCATAAGTCACAGGTCCAGACAGCAGAATAACCATGATGCGGCATGCTACAGGCCGGTGCAAGCAACAGGCCGGTACAAATGCACCGGCCTTTGGTCATTACATCAGAACCGGTAACCCAAAGACAAACTCACAGTTCTTGGGTCGCCATAGTAGGCCGTGATGGTTTGCTCGGCCGCCAACAGCGGGAAGTTGTAACCGGCGATGCGGGTCACTTTATCGCCTAAGTTACGGCCCTGCAGTGACACATCCCAATGACCATCGGCGGAATACCAGGTGGCGCCGGCGTTAAACAACGTGTAACCGCCGTAGTCCAGCATCGAAGGCAGCTCAAAAATCTGCGTTTCGCTGCGGTGGGACAAGTTGGCGTTCAGCACCAGTTCGCCACCATACATCGCCACTGTGTATTTGCCGCCTAAAGTGGCAGTCAGTTCTGGCGTGTTAGCAAAAGACCACAATCCCGATACGTCTGAAGTCGTTTTCGTCACGGCATCATAAAACAGCACTTCGTTAAACTTGGCGTCGGTGTAACCGACAATCAGGTTAAATTGCAGTGCGTCTGTCGCCACTGCGGTCGCTTCCAGCTCAATACCATTGATATCAGCACTGGCGGCATTCAGGACCTGTGATGCCACTGTGTTATTCACCGCGCGCTGCACTGTCACCTGCATATCATCATAAGCCGAGGCAAACACTGCAGCATTTAAACGCAGGCGGCGGTCCAGCCATTCGCTTTTCAGACCCAGCTCATAAGTATCCACCGTTTCTGGCTGATACGGATCGCCGGCGTTCGGGTTAACCGACTGGTTGCCACGCATATCAAAACCACCGGATTTAAAGCCGTCGGTATAAGAGCCGTACACCATCATGCTGTCGTTGGCCTGATATTCAAAACCCACGCGCGGTGAGAAATGGCTGAAGCTTTCACTGCCTTTAAAATCTGACTGAGTGCCGATTTTGGTCGCGGTATTACGTGGCAGTTTGTAACCAAGATAGACAAACCGATAAACGTTGGCGTCTTTGTCATCTTCGGTGTAACGACCACCCAAAGTGAACGACCACTGATCATTCACCTGATAAGTGCCCTGCGCATAACCGGCGAATGAATCGGTATTCACACAACCACCGTTTTCGATGGTCACACCCAGGCCAGACACCAACACAGTGCCAAAAGCACCACAGGCGTCGCCTTCAAAGGAATACAAGCCTGACGCAAACTTCAGCGGGCCACTGTTGTACAGGAACTGCAACTCGTTAGAAGTTTGTTCATCTTCATAAAACGCCGGGACGTCCAGCGACGGTAATTTGGTGGAGTCAAAGTCGATGTTGGTATCAGTCACGCCTTCCCGTTTGGCGGTAATGGCTTTCATCGTCCAGTCAGCATTGATGTCCCAGGCCATCGTCAGCGAGTGGCCTTCGGTACGCACCATGTTGGTGGCCGGCATACTGCTGTTAGAGTCGTAGACATTCGACGGTGGCGTTTCTTTCGTCAGTAAACTCGGCGTTAAACGGTGGCCGCCTTTGGAATTAGAATCATCTTTGGTTTTGTCGTAGGCAAAGTTAAAACGCAGATTGTCCAGCGCCTGATACTGCGCACTGAAACGACCAGTGATAATGTCTTTGTTGTAGTTTTCGGCGTTGGTATTGAGGTATTTGCCAAAGCCGTCGCGATCATAAAATGCGCCGGCAGCACCGATGGAGAACTTGTCAGTAATGGCTTTTTGGCCGGACAGTTTTAAGTCACGCTGATGGTAGCTGCCGACAGTGCCGCGAATGGCAAATTCGTCTTCACCGCTCAGTGGCTTAGTGACATATTTCACCGCGCCGCCGATGGTGTTGCGGCCATATAAAGTGCCTTGTGGGCCGCGTAATACTTCGATGCGCTCGACATCATAGATATCCATCGCCGCGCCTTGTGGCCGCGCCATGTAAACGTCGTCGATATAAATACCGACGCCTGGCTCAAAGCCCCACAGTGGGTCTTGCTGACCAATACCACGGATATAGGCGGTTAAGGTACTGTTGGTACCGCGCGACACCTGCAGCGTGGTATTGGGTGATTGTTGCTGAATCGCCGTCAGGTTTTCGATGCCTTTTTGCTTTAAATCTTCGGCGCCAATCGAGGTCACCGCCACCGGCACCGATTGCAGATTTTCGGCAGTCCGACGGGCAGTGACCTGGATCACTTCCAGTGCCGCCTCTTCTTTTTTCGCATTCGCGTCTGCGGCTGGTTCCTGTGCATACACAGGGCCTGCCAGCACCGCGCTGATGGTCAGCGCCAGCAGCGCCGGTTTAAACGAATTGTCAGTGGTACGGTTTAATTTATAGTTATTCTGGGCCATCGGGCATCTCCTGCTGATCTCGGCTATCACTTATCTTTCTGATGTATTTCAGTTACTTGTTATAGGACTTCCGAGCGTTTCGCTGTGATACTAACCCGCCGGCTGACCGCTGTCATAAAAATCGGGGCACAAGCAAATCAGTGACGCAACGCTCAGACTGATGGCCTTACTTTAGGCTGAACTGATGAAATGTTAATCTGTACCTTAGTACTATAGAGATACGCGGCCTGATGGCTCAGACTCAAAAAAAACCGATGCAAGGACTTTTTTATGCTGAGTTTAACCGGCTTGTTGCTTGGGCTCGGCCTGCTGATCTGGCTGACGATGCGCGGGCTGAACCTGTTTATTTTGGCGCCTTTGTGCGCCTTGTTTGTCGCTGTCACCAACGGTATTCCGTTTTGGCAACAAAGCGGCAATGCCGATTTTATCCACGCTTACATGAGCGGTTTCTCCGGCTTTGTCGCCGCCTGGTTTCTGATGTTTTTATTAGGCTCGTTGTTTGGCAAACTGATGGAGCACAGCGGTGCCGCGGATGCTGTCGCGCTGTGGATTGTGCAGAAACTGGGCCGCGCGCACGCCGTTGCCGCTGTGGTGCTGGCTTGTGCCGTGCTGACTTATGGCGGCGTGTCAGTATTTGTCGTGGCGTTTTCGGCTTATCCGATGGCGGTCAGTTTATTTAAAGACGCCAACTTACCACGGCGTTTTATTCCGGCCGCGCTGGGTTTGGGTTCTGTAACTTTTACTATGACCTCGGCCGGCTCGCCGGAAATTCAGAACTGGATCCCTATTCAATATCTGCACACTTCGCCTTATGCCGGCTGGGAAGTCAGTATTGTGGTGGCGATTTTTATGGCCGCTTTTGGTTATGCCTGGTTAAGTCAGATGATTCGCAAAGCCGTGGCGCAAGGTGAAGTTTTTATTGGCCGCGACAGCGACCCGCAGCTGACTCACCGCGCCCTGCCGCACCCGTTAATGGGGCTGATCCCGCTGTTGGTGGTGCTCGGTTTATCCAACTGGCTGCATCACAGTTTGCAGCAGGCCGCGCTGATCGTAGCACTGAGCGGTGGTGTGCTGGCGCTGTATCTGCTAAACCGGCGTTTTATTCAAAGTCTGGATAAAGCCATTAACGAAGGGGTGTTGGGCTCGCTGCTGGCCATTGGTAACACAGCTGCGGTGGTGGGCTTTGGAGCCGTCGCCAAACTGACGCCGGCCTTTACTGACATAGTGCAGACGATGACACATTTACCCGGGCCAGAACTATTAGGCGCTGCAGTGGCAGTCAGCGCTATTGCCGGTCTCACCGGTTCTGCGTCTGGCGGTCAGGCCATTGCACTGCCGGAACTGGCGCCTGTCTATCTGGACAGGGGTGTCGACGCCGAAGAGTTACACCGCGTGGTGGCGATTTCCTCCGGCGCTTTGGATTCGTTGCCGCACAACGGTTATGTCGTGACTACCATCCGGGCCATTTGTGGCGAAAGTCACCAGCAGGCTTATTGGCCGGTCGCAGCAGTGACAGTGGTGGTGCCGGCACTCGGGACTGGCCTCGCGATTTTATTGTTTCAGTGGTTTTAACACAGCTTTTAAACGGGACAATTTCGCATGCGAAATCTAATAAAAACCGGTTGGTTCGCATTGGGTCTGTTGTGCGCTGTCGCCAGTCAGGCCGCCGAACTGCCGCTGGTACAAAAACAGCGTTTTGAACTGCCAACTTTTATCACGCAAAACGGCGTACAGCTAAAGCAAGTGCAGGTTGGCTGGGAAGCCTATGGCAAGCTCAATGCTGACAAATCGAATGTGATTTTAATTACGCATTATTTTTCCGGCACTTCACATGCTGCCGGCCGTTATCAGGCAACTGACACCGCGCCCGGCTATTGGGACGCCATCATAGGTCCTGGCAAAGCCATTGATACCAATCAGTTTTATGTGATTAGCGTTGATACATTGGTCAATGCCAATGCCAAAGACCCACATGTCATCACCACGGGCCCAGCCAGCATCAATCCGGCGACAGGTAAAAGATATGGCCTGAGCTTTCCGGTTGTCACCATCACCGATTTTGTTGAAGTACAAAAAGCCTTATTGGACAGCCTCGGCATCAACAAACTACAGGCCGTAGTCGGTGCTTCGATGGGCTCTTTTCAGGCCATCGAGTGGGCGCAGCGTTATCCGGAGCGGGTGCAGCGGCTGGTGCCGGTGATTGGTACTGCTTATATCGATGCGTACAGTGCCATCAAATTAGAGCGCTGGGCTTACCCCATTAAAACCGACCCGCACTGGCAACAAGGCGATTATTACGACAAACCGCATCAACCAAACGCCGGCCTGACGATGGCACTGGCCTGGGTGACTTTAGATGCGTTAAATCCGGCCGGTTTTAACCAGAAATACCCGGATTTACGCTTGGACAAAGCCGCGCATCAGGATATCCGCGCCAGTTTCACTGCGCTCGACCAATTACTGGCCGTCGCAGCGCAGCGCGCCGCGCTGCAGGACGCCAATCATTTATTGTATCTGGTACGCGCTTCGCAGTTATGGCGTGCCGGCATGGGCGACAACTGGCAACAAGCCATCAAAAATATCAAAGCGCCGGTACTTTGGTTGCCGGCGGCCGGCGACTTATTGCTGACACCGCAGATGGCGCAGCAAAGCCAACAAGCACTGGCCGCCGATGACTCCCGTGCTGTAGCGAATAAACTGTCGCAGATCCCAGGACAAATGGGCCACTTAGATGGTTTATTCAATATTCAGTCAGTCGCTGCTGACTTAAAAGCCTTTTTACAACAACCGCTGTAATGCAGCCTGTGTTTCCCTGTCCTGCCTGCCCTTGCGCCGCTATTTCAGGCGCACTGTTTGGGTCAACCGCGGCAAAGTCATGCCTCTTTGCCCGGTTTTTTCTTCTCTGTGAAATCTGTGTGCTGTCTGTGCGATGGCAATTCTGTACGGTATGATATCTGTACAACTCCTGAACTCCGTTCGTTGGGATCACAGTGCTGCGATTCGCGCCCATATTATCTTTGTGTTGTCTGCTGTTAACTTGCGCAGGTCTGCAGGCGGCAGATGCCTTGCCGGTTCAAAGCAACACTGCGCTGCGGTTTTGCTACGAAGATAAACCACTCGAACCTTATTACCGCGGCCAGGGCGCCATAGTGCCCAAAGACAATCCGGGCGCCACTATTGAGCACTTACAATTACTGGTCAGTAAAGTGCCGGGGATCCGATTGCAGCTGGAGCGCCGGCCCTGGAAACGTTGCCTGGCCAAACTGCAGCAAGGCGAAACCGATGCCGTGGTTGCCAGCTACAGGCCCGAACGTGAAGACATCGGCGTCTATCCGATGCTGAATCAGCAACCAGACCCCAAACGCGCTTTCAGTCAACACCAAACCTGTCTGGTACAAAAAGCCGGCAGCAACTGGCGCTGGAATGGCCATGAAGTCAGCGGTATCGAGAGTCTGGTGGTGGCAAGACCGCTGGGTTATGCGCCACTGCTGGTGCCGGGGCCAAAGCAGGTGCTGATGCACTACACTTTGTCCGGCACTATGGACTTAGAACTGCTGCAGGCCGGCCGGGTTCATGCGGTGACGACTTTGTGTAATATCGCCGGCCAATCCGTGGTGTCACCAAATATTCTGCAGCGAGGCCTGAAAGTACTGACGCCGGCTTTGCACTCAAATGTCGGTTATCTGCTGTTCAGCCGGCAATTCTACCAACAGCAGCGCGCCAGTGCTGATGCCTTGTGGCAGCAGTTGCAGGCCAATAAAGGCACTGAGATTTACCAACGTTATGTATCGATGTCTTATCTGCAAACAACTCCCGCAACTACCGTTAGCCAGCCGGTTCAATGACACCTGCCATTGAGCGGGCTGACGCCGCCGACTGTCGGGTCTGAACCAACACCTGGTTGCCTGCCAGCCCGCGCTTGCCCTATGCTAGCCGGCATTGTGTTTCCTACTGTCAGGACAACCCGTATGAAATTCTCTTTGTCTCTGTTATTCGCGCTGTCCAGCAGCGCTGTTTTGGCGGCGCCTGCCGCGCCACTGACTGCTACTGATTTATATCAGGTGCAAAAACCAACCGGTATGCAGGTATCGCCGGATGGTCAGCGCGCGGTGTTTAGCCTGAATCGCTACGATTTGGCCAAAAACAAAAGCAATACCGACTTACACCTGCTGGAACTGGGCTCCGGCCGACAAACCCAACTGACCTTCCATCCGGCCGCCGACAATCAGCCTGCCTGGAGCCCGGACGGCCGTCAGCTGGTATTTGTGTCCAAACGCGATGGTGAAAAAAATCAGCTGCAACTGCTGACTTTCGGCGGCGGTGAAGCCCGCCAGCTGACTGAATTACCGGTCAGCGTCAGCAATCCACGGTTTTTCCCGGATGGCAAAAAAATCCTGTTCAGTGCCGAAGTGCCGGCGGGTTTTGCCGGTGATTTCAACTTATTAAAAGATGAGAAAAAACCACTGCATTCGGCCAAAGTCAGCGAAAACCGCATTTACCGCTACTGGGACCATTTCCTCACCGACGACAAAGTCACGCAGTTTTTCGCCTATCACATCGCAACTGGCGACGTCCAGGCGCTGACGCCAGGCTGGGCGCAATGGACCAGCCTCGACGGCGGGCCTGAATTTGATTTATCACCGGACGGAAAACAGCTGGCCTTGAGCGCCGTCAGCAGCAAACCGCCGTACAACAGCCTGAATTTTGATGTGTATCTGGTGCCGACCGACGGCAGTGGTAAAGCGGTGAATCTGACCGAAGCCAATCCGGCTGACGACAGCAAACCGGTATTCAGCCCGGACGGCCGCAGCCTGCTGTACGGCGCGCAAAAACGCACGGATTTTGGCAATGATAACGTCAAACTGACCCGGTTTGATTTAGCCGCAAAAACCGCGACAGTGCTGGCCGGCAATATTGATTTGTCACCGCAGCAGTGGTTCTTCAGCAAAGATGGCCAGATGTTGTATTTCCTTGCTGAAGACAAAGCGCGGGTGTCGTTATTTTCTGTGCCGGCCGCCGGCGGCCCGGTGAAGCAAGTGCTGCGTCAGGCCACGAATGAGCAGGTGCAAGTGGCAGGCCCGGCGCAATTTGCGCTGGTACAGCATGGCATCAGCCAGTTGCCGGAAATTTTCCTGCTCGACAATAAAAGCCGTACCCTAAAACAGATCAGCCAGATCAATACGGCGCTGCAACAAAACACCCAGTGGGGCAAAGTCGAAGACATGACGTATCCGGGCTCGGACAACAAGCCGATCCAGATGTTTGTGATTTTCCCACCGAATTTTGACGCGAAAAAACGCTGGCCACTGCTGAGCCTGTTGCATGGCGGCCCGCATGGCGCCTTTAACGACGCTTTTGGTACGCGCTGGCATCCGCAAGTCTTTGCAGCGATGGGCTATGTGGTGATCATGCCAAACTTCCACGGCTCGACCGGTTTTGGCGAAGCTTTTACCGCCTCCATTCACGGCGACCATGCCACCAAACCGTTTTTTGACAGCGAAGCGGCCATCGACTACATGACTTCCCGCGGTTATATCGACGAAAGCCGGGTCGCCGCGGCCGGTGGCAGTTATGGCGGATATCTGGTCAGCTGGATCGCGGGCCACAGCACTAAATACAAAGCTTTAGTCAATCACGCCGGTGTTTATGATCTGATGGCGCAGTTTGCTTCCGACAGCACTTTAATGCGCACTTATGCTTATGCCGGCTCGCCATGGAAAGATAAAGACAATGTGCTGAAAGCCAGCCCGGCCATGTTCGCGGAAAACTTCAACACACCAATGCTCATTACTCATGGTGAACAGGATTATCGTGTACCTGTGACCCAGGGTTTGGCGCTTTATGGTGTACTCAAAGGCAAAGGCGTCGATGCACGCCTGGTGTATTTCCCGGATGAAAATCACTGGATCTTAAAACCACAAAACTCGATTTACTGGTATCACGAATTTGGCCAGTGGCTGGAGCGTTATATTGGCAAAGGTGCAAGCGAATAACCTGACGTTCCAGTGACAGCTTTAACCAATACTATGCAGCCAGATGGCGTGCAACAACGCTATCAGGCTGCCCTCACCACTACACAGTTACAGCCCGATGCAGCACAGCAGCAGCTGGTCAATGCACTGGCGCAGCTGCAACAGCAATTAGCCGCAGACCAGGCCAGCACAGGGATTTACCTGTATGGTCCGGTCGGGCGTGGCAAAACCATGCTGATGGATTGGTTTTTCGACACGACAGCCACACCACGTAAATTGCGACTGCACTTTCATCATTTTATGGCAGCGGTACATCAGGAATTACGTCAACGCCAAGGGGAGCCGGACCCGCTGGTGCAAGTCGCGCGCAGCTGGGCAGCACAATATCAGCTGCTGTGTTTTGACGAGTTTTTTGTCAGCGACATTGGCGATGCGATGTTACTGGCCACTTTATGGCGCCAGCTGTTTGCGCAAGGGGTAGTACTGGTGGCCACATCCAACTGTGCGCCGCAGGATCTGTACAAAAACGGCCTGCAGCGCGCACGGTTCCTGCCTTTTATCGATATATTGCAGCAACATTGTCAGGTGTTGAGCCTGGATGCCGGCATCGACTATCGCCGCCAGCAGGCCAGCGACTGGCGTTATCTCGGCATCGCCATGCCTGCCGACTGGTTGATGCAACAGGCGCAGCAGTATTTTGGTGCTGTAGAACCCTGCGAGCAGGTGCTGGTGCACAACAGGCCGATACCGGCCTTATGGCGCAATCAACACGTTATCGGTTTTGACTTTATGGCGCTCTGCAGCGGGCCTCGCAGCCAGCTTGATTACATGGCGCTGTGTCAGCCAGATCAGGGCAGACAATACCGGGCTATTGCGCTGGCTAATATTCCGCAGTTTTTACCTGAAAGTGCCACCGCCATTTTGCATGGCGTGGAAGAGAATTATCAGCGTGAACACAGCGAGGTGTTTGTCAGCAAACTCGACAACGAAGCGCGCCGGCTGATTGCGCTGGTCGACGAATGTTATGAGCGTGGGGTGTTACTGCTCGGCACCGCCGACAACGCGCCAGAGCATTGGTATCAGGCCAGTCAGCTTAGTTTTGCCTTTGAACGCACCGTTTCCCGCCTTTACGAAATGCAGCGCTGGCAAATAAAACTCCCCGGCAACAGCGCGGCGAATTTTTCAGCGGCCGAATAGTTGACCAAATTCGTCAACTTTTGTTAAAGTCGCCCCATCCCAAAGGGGAGTAGCTCCACGCCGGTTTATCGTCATGCCGAAACCCACAGGTTTCCGGTAACCGGGTCAGCCCAGCTGATGAGCAAGACCTTTGCCACTCTGGCAAAGATCCCCCTCTGAACAGGACATCCGGCCAGCGTGGGCCGGACAACGCCGGCAGCAACCGGCTGTATCACCCTGTTTGGAGTTCAATTATGGAAACAATCGCCAATCCCTGGCTCTGGGCTGTATTCTTCAGCCTGGTGCTGATCATGCTCGCTATCGACCTGTTTCTGGTCGGTGGCGGGAAACAACACAAAGTCTCGGTCAAAGAAGCGGCTATCTGGTCGGTGATTTGGGTGTCGGTGTCGATGCTGTTTGCTGCCGGTTTATGGTGGTATTTGCGAGACACTGCCGGGCCTGAGATCGCTCACGCCAAAACGCTCGAATTCATTACCGGTTATCTGATTGAAAAATCGCTGGCGATTGACAACGTCTTTGTCTGGCTGATGATTTTCAGTGTCTTTGCGATCCCGCCGGAATTACAAAAACGCGTGCTGGTATTAGGCGTGCTGGGGGCTATTGTGCTGCGCACTGTGATGATTTTTGCCGGTGTATGGCTGATCACCCAGTTCCACTGGCTGCTGTATGTGTTTGGCGCTTTCCTGCTGTTCACCGGGATTAAAATGTGGTGGGCGGCGGACAAAGAGCCCGATCTGCAAAATAATCCACTGGTGTTATGGGTCCGCCGGCGCTTTAACGTCACAGAAGAGCTGGAAGGCGAAAAGTTTTTTGTGCGCCGTGAAGTGAATGGTCGTTGGGTTCGTTACGCCACGCCATTATTTTTGGTACTGGTGCTAGTCGAGTTCTCTGATGTGATTTTTGCCGTTGATTCAATCCCGGCGATTTTTGCCATCACCACAGACCCCTTTATCGTGCTGACCTCGAATATCTTTGCGATCCTGGGCCTGCGCGCTATGTACTTTTTACTGGCTGATATGGCTGACCGTTTCAGTTTACTGAAATACGGCCTGGCTTTAGTGCTGGTGTTTATTGGCGCGAAGATGTTGTTGATCGATATCTACAAGATACCGGTTGCGGTCTCTTTAAGCGTTGTCGCCCTAATCATCGCAACCTCAGTGGTGTTATCGCTGCGCCAAAGCCGCAGCCCCGCCAACGCGGATAAGCCGGGCCAGCTGGCTGATTAGCGCTTAGACTGACACAAAATCGGACTGCACCATCCAAAACACCAACCCCGCCAAAACACCAACCCCGCCAAAAGCGGGGTTGGTTTTATTAACGTGGCCTCGTTTAGTTGTGACCGCGGTCCGTCAGATATCAGCTGCTGCTCTGGCTGGCCGCGGTATAACCGGCGTCTGTGATAGCGTCGATAATTTCGTCCGCACTGAGTGTGCTATGCACCGACACAGTGGCATTGGCTAAATCTGCGTCAACTGTGGCATCGGCCTGCAGTTGCACTATTGCTTTGGTGATCCGGCTGACACAATGACCGCAGGTCATGTCTGCAACGTGGAATTTCATCATGTTACATCTCCTCTGTTGAACTCGCCGCACAGACTGAGGCTTCACCGTATGGCAGAGTCAAGCCAGAATTTTATTTTAAAAAAACTGTTTGACCTTACCACCATGGCAAGGTTTAGCCTTATGTTATCAAAAGCCCTTGTAAAACGGGAGTTAGTACGATGACAGTCACCACACAGTTGAAAATCAATGGGATGAGCTGCGCCTCATGTGCCGGCCGGGTGGAAAAAGCCTTAAGCGCGGTCGCTGGCGTCGAAGCGGCAAGCGTCAATCTGGCGACTGAGACGGCCACAGTGACTGGTCAGGTCGCCACTGATGCATTAGAAGCAGCCATCAGCGCGGCCGGTTATCAGCTCGAGAGCAAGCAGCGACAGTTTGCCGTCCAGGGCATGACTTGCGCCTCCTGCGCCGGTCGGGTGGAAAAAAGCCTGCTGAAAGTGCCTGGTGTATTGGCCGCCAGCGTCAACTTGGCCACAGAGCAAGTCAGCCTGCGTTTAACCAGCGCCGTCAGCGAAGAAAGTCTGGTGCAAGCCGTGGCCAAGGCCGGTTATGAGTTGGTGCTGGCACCAACTACCACTGAAACTGGGGCTGGGAATAGTGCTGAAAACGGCGCTGAAAATGGCGCTGCACCAAAGCCATTGGCGTTTTATCAAACCGACAGCTGGCCGGTGCTCGGCGCTGCGCTACTGACCATCCCGCTGGTGCTGCCGATGTTTGGCCTGTTGTTCGGCGTCGACTGGATGCTGCCGGCCTTCTGGCAGTGGTTGCTGGCAACGCCGGTGCAGTTTTATTTTGGTGCGCGCTTTTACCAAGCCGGCTGGCACGCCTTAAAAGCAAAAAGCGGCAATATGGATTTACTGGTGTCGATCGGCACCAGCGCGGCTTATGGGTTGTCGCTTTATCTGTGGTACAGCTTTGACGGTCATCATGGCGCCCCACACTTGTATTTTGAAAGCAGTGCAGCGGTATTGACGCTGGTATTGCTGGGTAAATTCTTAGAAAAACGCGCGAAAAAACGCACCACGGATGCTTTACAAGCGTTGGAAAACTTAAAGCCAACAACGGCCACCGTCTGGCGTGATGGCAGCTGGTATCGCGTTGCCGCCGCGGCGTTAAAACAATACGACAAAGTGAAAGTTCTGCCCGGCGAGCGCATTCCGGCCGACGGTATTGTGGTTAACGGCAGCAGCCATGTCGATGAAGCGCTGATCAGTGGTGAAAGTATTCCACTGCACAAAACTGTTGGTGATCACCTGACCGGTGGTGCCATTAATCTGGATGGCTTGCTGGAATTCGAAACCACGGCTGTGGGGAGCGAATCCACGCTGGCAAAAATCATCCGGTTAGTCGAGCAGGCGCAAGGCGCCAAAGCACCGGTCCAGGCACTGGTCGATAAGATCAGCAATATTTTTGTGCCGGTCGTGCTGCTGATTGCCCTGCTCACATTGCTGGTTTGGGGGCTCGTGTTAAACGACTGGACCCAAGGCATCTTACACGCGGTGGCGGTGTTGGTGATTGCCTGTCCTTGTGCGCTAGGCCTTGCCACGCCAGCCGCTATTATGGCCGGTACCGGCACCGCCGCCCGGCACGGCATTCTGGTCAAAGACGCTGTTGCACTGGAGCAGGCGACCAAAATCGATTATGTCGTCTTTGATAAAACCGGCACCCTGACTGCAGGTAAACCTGAATTGCTGCAACTGACCGCCTTCGCAGAAGACCAGCAAACAGTGCTGCGGATGGCCTATGCGCTGTCACAGCATAGCGAACATCCGCTGGCCAAAGCGGTGGTCCAGTATGCCCAAATCCAGCAAGTGCCACTTGACGAAGTCAGCCAGTTCAGTGTGGTGGCCGGTAAAGGCGTGCAGGCGCAGTTCGGCGAGCGCGCTGTTGTGCTGGGTTCTGGTCACTGGATGGGCGAACTGGGACTCACCCTGCCAACCGGGCAAATCCAGATCCCGGGCGCGTCCGTGTCCTGGCTGGCCGAAACCAGCGCCGGTCAGGCCAAACTGCTGGGACTGTTCTGCTTTGCCGACCAGGCCAAACCTGAAGCCAAAGCCGCAGTGCAAAAACTGCAGCAACGCGGCATTCAAGTCGCGATGCTGACCGGTGATTCTCAACAAAGCGCCAGCTATATCGCTGAGCAGTTGGGACTGGATCATGTCCAGGCCGAAGTGTTACCACAAGGCAAAGCACAGGCGATTGCGGATATTCAGGCGCAAGGCTTTCAGGTGGCGATGGTCGGTGATGGTATCAATGATGCGCCGGCTTTGGCGCAGGCCGATTTGGGCATTGCGATGGCCACTGGTACCGAAGTCGCTGTCAGCGCTGCGGCAATGACGCTGATGCGCGGCAACCCGGCGCTGGTCGCGTCTGCCTTGCAGCTCGCCAGTGCCACCTACCGCAATATTCAGCAAAATCTGTTTTGGGCTTTTGCCTTTAATATTGTCGGCATCCCGCTCGCTGCCATGGGTTATTTAAACCCGGTGATTGCCGGTGCGGCTATGGCCTGTAGCAGTGTATTCGTAGTCACTAATGCGCTGCGTTTGCAACGCATGTCTTTCTAAAAAGGAAAAACCCATGGCAACTTTACTGACCATCGGCGATGCGGCGAAAGCCAGCGGCTTAAGCGCCAAAATGATCCGCCACTACGAACAGTCTGGGTTGCTGCGAAAATCTGCCCGGACTGACGCGGGTTATCGTTTGTATAACAGTGAACAAATCAATCAGTTACGCTTTATCCGCCAGGCGCGTAATCTTGGTTTTTCACTATCAGATATCCATGCCCTGCTGGAGCTGTGGCAAAACCCCGAGCGCGAAAGCCGGGCGGTAAAACAACTGGCCCAACAGCATCTCGCTGAAATCGCCGCCAAAATTGCGGAACTGCAACATATGCAGCAAGTGCTGACCGCGCTGGCAGACAGTTGCAAAGGCGACGGCAGCCCACACTGCAATATTCTGAATCAGCTGGCAAAACCGGACTGAAGTCTAGGATTTCCCCGGCTCAAACCGACGCTGATGGGCACTGAAATCCGGCACCGCGCGCTGATAATCGGTCTGAAATAAACTCGAATGCACAATAAAATCGGCGGTGGCTTTGTTACAGGCCACCGGGATATTCCACACCACGGCAAGGCGAATGAGCGCTTTGACGTCCGGGTCATGCGGCTGGGAACTGAGCGGGTCCCAGAAAAATACCAGCCAGTCGATTTTTTGCTCGGCGATTAAAGCACCGATTTGCTGGTCACCACCGAGTGGCCCGCTGGCAAAACAATGCACCGGCAGCTGCAATTTGTCGCTGATGAGGCGCCCGGTGGTACCGGTGGCGTACAAGGTTTTGTGTTGAAAAAAAGCCGCATGCGTTGCGACCCAATCCAGCAATTCAGCTTTTTTACCGTCGTGGGCAATCAGGGCGATAGATTTCATAAGGTTCCTTTGCGAAACAGAGTCGGTTGAACATAAGGTATCAAAGAGTAAAAAAAAAGCCCGGCAAAGCCGGGCAAACAACCAAGGTCCACGTAAAAAACTCAGTGTGGGGCTGGCAGCGCTATTGAAGCGCTCGCCAATTAAGCACTAATTACAATCCGCTTCATCGCGGTCATATAACCCCGTAATTTCTTGCCAACGATTTCCACCGGATGATTACGGATGGCGTCGTTTACTTCAATCAACCGCACGTTATCAACACCGTTGCTGGCTGAGGCTAAACCTTTGCCCAACAGTTCAGGGCTGATGTTGTTCACCAGGTCGCGCAGCATCGGTACTGCTGCGTTGGCAAACAGATAGTTACCGTATTCTGCCGTGTCGCTGATCACCACGTTCATCTCATACAGACGTTTACGCGCAATAGTGTTCGCGATCAGTGGCGTTTCATGCAGCGACTCATAATAGGCTGATTCTTCCACGATACCGGCTTCAACCATGGTATCAAACGCCAGTTCAACACCCGCTTTCACCATCGCGACTAACAAAATTGCGCGGTCGAAATAATCCTGCTCTGCGATGTGCTCGCTGGACACCGGCGCATTTTCAAAACCGCTTTGACGGGTTTCTTCGCGCCAGCCCAGCAGTTGTTTGTCGTCGTTCGCCCAGTCCGCCATCATCGTCTCAGAGAACTTGCCTGAGATGATGTCGTCCATGTGCTTGGCAAACAGCGGCTGCAGAATGCCTTTTAATTGTTCAGCCAAATCATAGGCTTTGATTTTCGCCGGGTTCGACAGGCGGTCCATCATGTTGGTGATACCACCGTGCTTCAGCGCTTCGGTGATGGTTTCCCAGCCAAACTGGATCAGCTTGGCAGCAAAACCGGCTTCATAACCATCAGCAGCCAGTTTGTCGTACGCCAGAATCGCGCCGGTCTGTAACATGCCGCACAGAATGGTCTGCTCACCCATCAAATCTGATTTCACTTCCGCCACAAAGCTGGATTCCAGCACGCCGGCACGGTCGCCGCCGGTAGCAGAGGCATAAGCTTTGGCGATCGCCAGGCCGTTGCCGTTCGGGTCGTTTTCCGGATGCACCGCAATCAGCGTCGGTACACCAAAACCACGTTTGTATTCTTCGCGCACTTCAGTACCCGGGCACTTCGGCGCCACCATGATGACGGTGATGTCTTTGCGGATTTGCGTGCCTTCTTCGACGATATTAAAACCGTGCGAATAAGCCAGCGTCGCGCCTTGTTTCATCAGCGGCATTACCGCTTTGACGACTGAAGTGTGCTGTTTGTCCGGCGTCAGGTTCAGTACCAGATCGGCCGTTGGAATTAATTCTTCGTAAGTGCCTACAGTGAAACCATTTTCGCTGGCCTGCAGGAAAGATTTACGTTTCTGGGCAATAGCGTCAGCACGCAGTGCATAAGAAATGTTCACGCCAGAATCGCGCATGTTCAGGCCCTGATTTAAACCCTGAGCGCCACAGCCAACGATGACAACTTTCCAACCTTTGATAAAGTTACAACCGTCAGCAAACTCTTCTTTTTGCATAAAACGGCATTTGCCCAGCTGCTTTAACTGCTGGCGTAAGTTCAGTGTGTTGAAATAATTAGCCATCTGTCGATCCTGATAATTCTGATTTGCCGGTCCGGTGGTGCAACAAGCACTGTGGGAGCTTTGGCAGAACAACGCTCTGTGCGCTGTTTTGATAAAGCCAGCATAGGCCACTGGTTTCATTGCGTGAAGTGATATATTCTCAAAACAGTATTTCACTTTTTGCAATTAAGAATCTGCAATCGACAGGTTGTAGCAAAGGAATCTGATGGATATCCGCAGCGCGCAGCTTTATCTGCATCTGGCCAGCAGCCTGAATTTCAGTAAAACCAGTGAACAGCTCTATGTGTCGCCGTCGACGCTGACGCGCATTATTCAGCGCCTCGAAGATGATTTAGGCGTGCAGTTATTTAGCCGTGACAAAAGGTCGGTCCGGTTAACTCCGGCTGGCGTGCGTTTTCAGCAGTTTGTGAAGCAGTACCTGGCTGACTGGCATCAGCTGCAGGTTGATTTGTCATTAACCTCAGACGCGCTGCAAGGCGAGATCCGGCTGTTTTGTACTGTCACCGCCAGTTACAGCCATTTACCAGCCATTCTGGATAAATTCCGCCTGCTGTGCCCGAAAGCTGAAATCAGCCTGACTACCGGTGACGCCGCGCTGGCGCTGGAGAAAGTGAAAAACGACGAAGCGGATATTGCGCTGGCTGTTTATCCACCGAATTTACCGCTGAATATCGCTTTTGCCAGTATCGCCAAATTACCGCTGCAGCTGATAGCGCCGGTGATCCCCTGTAAGGTCAATGATTTACTCAGTGAAGCGGCACCAGACTGGGATAAAATCCCGCTGATTGTGCCGGAGCATGGCCCGGCGCGCAGCCGCCTCGATGCCTGGTTAAAACATCAGGGCATCACGCCAAATATTGTCGCCAAAGTGGAAGGCCACGAAGCCATGGTCAGTATGGTGGCGCTGGGTACTGGCGTAGCCATTGCGCCCGATCCTGTGGTGCAGCACAGCCCGGTGCGCGACCGGGTGCGCGTGCTGGCGCTGGATTATCAGTTCAGCCCTTTTGATTTGGGCATCTGCATGCAATCCAAACGCCTGCACGAACCGCTGATGCGCGCCTTCTGGCAAGTGGCCTCAGGTGGCCCGGCCCTGCAGCAATAAGGCGATAGGTTTTTGCAACAGCCGCAGCGCAGGCAACACTGTGGCCAGCAATACCAGACCCAGCAGCAGTTCCAGCGCCGGTAATACAGCACTGTACTGAAACACCGGTGCGCCTAATTTGCCGCTCAGCCAGGGCGAAAGCCCTGCCGCCAACAGCGCACAGACCGGCAGGCTAAACAGTAATAACCCGAGCTGATGGCCACATAAGCGGCTGATTAAACCCGGTACTGTAGCGCCGACCGCAAGCTTGGTTGCCAGCACACTTTGCTCGAGCAGCAGCTGGGTTTTCAGCTGATAATACAAACTTAACGCGGCCAGCAAGCTAATCACGCCGGCTAACAGCAACGAGATGCGGGCAAAAATCCAATAAGGTTCATTCATTTGCTCCAGCTGGGTAGCCAAAGTGCCTTGGTAGCTGATGTCTAAGTCCTGGCCTTGCCGGTCGGCCCAGTCTTCCAGTGCTGTGGTCACTTCATCAACTAACGCCGGATTTGTGGTTAGCGTTAGAACATCATGCGGGCCCCAGCCATTGACTTTCAGCTGGGTATACATCATCAGCATTGGCGCTGCAGCAACGCCGCGATGCGGCAGGTTTTGAATCACGCCACGGATTTGTGCCTGTAAGGGAAATGGGGCTATGTAGCTCAAAGTCGTGCCAGGCAAATCCGCATAGGTTTGGCCCGGCTCCAGCAAACGGTCGGCCAGCGCCCGGTTAATCACAATGCCGTCACTGTCTGTTTCGGCACTGCCAGCGATGATTTCAGCCCCGAGGAATTGCAAATAATTGCTGCTCATTTCAGTACTGTGGACAAACAACTCCAACGAGTGACCATCTACAGTGGTAGTCAGTTTACGTTCCACCGGCTCAGTAAATTCGCTGGCAAACGCCACTTGTGCTGCTGAATACTGACCAAACTCACCGCGCTGCAGCGCTGCATCCGGCTGAATTCCGGGATTAAGCCGCAGCCGGATCTCCTCGAATGGCAACCAGCGGCTGATGGTTTTTTCCTGTTGCAGTAATTGGAACTGTAACGACAATGCCAATACCAGCGCCAGACCAGCAAAACTCAGTTGCAGCACTTGTTGCGCCCACGCCAGCCTTTGCTGTAATAAGTTGCGCTGGCCCTGACGATTGCGGAACATCCGGGCGCGTCGCAATAGCCATAGTAGTGGCAACTGACTGCATAATAATAAAAATACACTCAGTACCAGGATTGCAATCGCCGTGTGTCCCCAATCAAACGGCACACCGGCACTGCCAAAATATTGCTGATAAACCCGTAAACCAGATAATAACGTCGTCCCCTGCCAATACAGCATCCCACCTATGGCCAAAGCTGCGCACCAAAGTGGCAACTGCTCCAGCGCCAGCTGCCGGCTTAACTGCCGGCTGCGGGCACCTAAGACCTGGCGCATTCCCATTTCATGCTGGCGCTGCACCAGCTGACCGATCAGGCAAAATACCAGGTTAATAGCGACCACGGCACCGCATAACAGCGTCAGGCAACACAGCAACCAGAATTGCTGCAATAAGTCAGCGCGTTGCTCAGGAAACAGCTCAATACCCGGAATAATATCGGCCTGATGTTTATCTTCCAGCATTTTAAAAGCTTGCAGACCCAGCCATTCAACCGGTGTCGCATCATAGTTCTTGGCTAGCGCAGTGAGATCCGCCTCCGCTCTATGCTGAATAAAACCAATACTATCAGGAAGGTTTTCAGTCATCGCCAAGGCTTTCGGGCCGGAGCCTTTGCTGGTGTCATGGTCTTCATCAATGTCCAATAAAGGCAAAAACCGGTCTTCCCAAGGTAACCACAGACCCGGACGTTTCTCACTAAAGCGGTCCAGCGCCGGCGGTAATACCGCTGCAATCACATAACGTTTGTCATTTTCACGGACTAATACATCTAAGCCTTGAACTTCCGGCTTACCCAATAACTGCCAGAGCCAATGACTTAGATAAGCTGGCTGCGCCTGCCCTGCTTCCGGTCGGGTAAAAGGCGCTTGCAGCCCTAACACTGCTGGCAAATTTTCGCTGTAATACATCAACTTAGTGCGGTCGATATTCTGTTCGGCAATCCGCAGCTCACTGCCCTCAAATTGCGCGATGGCCAGCGCCTTCACTTCAGGTTGCTGCTTTAGCCGGTACAGCTCCGCATTACTAACGGGTCGATAACGACCTTGCGGGTCGGTGCGGTGCACAGTCGCCACTAAATCTGCCGGCTGCGCCCAGCCCGGCAACGGTGTGCGCAGCTGTGGCCCTAATTGCAGCAGTAACAGCAATAAAGCACTGAAACAGCCTAAGCCGAGCGCCAGCAAACTCCATTGCAGGCGCTGGCCACGCCATAGGCGCCAGCCAAAACGAAGTGTGAACAGCAAATGCATCAGCCTGCCCTCTGTTCGGTCAGTGACGAGTTTACTGGCGCAACACAAGTTGGCTGTGTTGCTGTGACTGTTGCTGTTACGACAAACTGACCATCAGCCAGATACAAACGGCGCTGCGCCCTGGCGGCCAGCTGCGGGTCATGTGTCACCATCAGCACTGTCGCGCCATTCTGGTGCAATTTAGCCAGCAGGTTCATCACAATCTCAGCGCTTTGTGAATCCAGATTCCCGGTCGGTTCATCTGCCAATAACAAACTCGGGTTAGTAATAAGCGCCCGTGCTATCGCCACCCGTTGTTGCTGACCGCCGGATAACTGCTCGGGATAAGCATCCAGCTTGTCTGAGAGCTCCACCTGCGTCAGCACTTGCGCTGCGCGGCTGCGGTAGTCCGCCGCTTTGACACCGGCTAAGTAACGCAGCGGTAAACTGACATTCTCCGCGACAGTCATGCTGCTGATGAGGTTAAAGTTTTGAAAAATCCAACCAATGTGGCGGTTACGCAGCACACTATGCTGATAAGCCGACAAGCCCGGCACCGACTGGCCAAGCAGCAAATACTCGCCGGCTGAAAAGCTATCAAGCAAGCCGATAATCGATAACAAGGTTGATTTACCACTGCCGGAGCGGCCTTCGATCGCAACAAACTCGCCGCGTGTCACTTGAAAATCCAACGACTGTAATACCGGCAGTTGCAGCTTACCCTGAGTAAAGACTTTAGAAGCCTGCCGGATGTCGATGAGGGTTTCCGCCTGATTGGATTGCGGGTTATGAGCTTCAGCCATTGAGGTCCTCCGGTGCAATTACATCGTTGTTTAACAGTGCCGCCGGCACCTGCAATAAAATTTGTTCACCGGCTTTCACACCATCTAACAGCTGCATTTGTTTTGGCGTCAGGCTGCCGATCAGCACTTCGCGGCGCTGATATTGTTCAGTGGCAGCGTCCCAGACAAACAGCGCCTGGCGTTGTTGTGGTTTTTGAATATAAGAAGCGCGGTCACTGAGCAGCGTTTGCTCCTGGGTCCCGACATTGATATCGGCTTTGACTTCAATATTGGCGCGGGCTGTATCCGGCAATTCACTTAACAACGCCACATCGACCCGTAAAAAGTTGTCCACCACATTGGGCGACACCCAGCTGACTTCACCGAGCATGGGTTTACCTTTGATATTCAGCGTCACTGCCTGGCCGGGCTTCACTAAAGCGGCATCGACCGCACCGATTTTCAGCTCCGCTAATAATTGCCCGGGCTCAGCCACTTGCCCGAGCGCCTGGCCTGCCACCACCTGGCTACCCGGTTTTAAACTTTCATCCAGCGCAATCAGCTGACCGCTGATCTCGCTGCTGACGGCCAACGCCAGTACATCCTGCTTGGCGATATCCCGTTGTTTTTCTGCCCGTTGCCGGTTGAGCTCTGCCGCAGCCAGCCGGTTTTGGCTGGATTTAGCAAAGCCTTTGAGTTTCTCTTCGGCCAGCAGCACTTTTTGTTTGGCCTGCATCAGCAGCGCCTCGCTTTGGGCAAAATCCAGCGCTGAAACAATTTGCTGGCGAAACAGCTCTTGCTTGGCGGCCAGTTGAGTTTGCAACAGCTGCTGCTCGGCCTTGGCCAGCTGTAAATCATGCCGCAGTTGCAACTGCTCTTGCTCCAGCTGCTGCTGCAATAGTAAAAATTCGGCTTGCTGTGCTTGTAATGCCAGCTCTTGTTCTTCCAGCTGACGCTGTAATTTTGGATTCACCAGCTGCAAAATCGGCTGCCCGGCCTCGAGCATAGCGCCGGGCCTTTGCGCCAGCTGCAGCACCCGGCCTTCGGTCATTGCGATCAGGCTTTGCACTTTTTGTGGGACTAAAACGCCAAAGGCGCTGATTTGGTGATCTAAATTGCCCCGTGTCACCGGGCTATTCTGGGAAGTCTGGGCACTGGAACCCCGCACCGCGCCCGAGCTTAACAAACCCAAGACGGTGGCCAGCGCGACGCATGTAACTAGCAGCATCAGTTTACGACTTCGCCAAAATGGCTGACGTTCTGCGGGAATTTGCATTGATGTCACATCCTCTGTGAAAAACTGCACAAACTGAGCATGATCAGTATGTTATTTAAAGACAAATGTAATTCTAATGTATATTTTCAGCAATAAATCAGTAAGTATTTAACGCAAGTTAAAGAAAAATGCCGCCTAAAACCTAATGAAAAATTGATAATTTGAAGGAGTACCGTGAAAAATTGTTCAGCCAGGCAAAGAGTTGCCCAAAGCTTTACCCAACCTTTACCTGCCTTTTCGCCGTGTTGACGCAGCAATGACTAGACTAAATGGTGTCTGATAGCAAAACCGCAAAAGGTGCCAATATGAACAAAGTTGCTGACTCATCACTAAAAATTGGATTAACGGTTTTGATAGCGCTGCTGATGCTGTCCGGCTGTGTGGTGCACCCGGCACATCACCGCCCTGTGGTGGTGGCAAAACCAGTGACAAAAACTGTGGTGGTCAAACCGGCGGTCGTGGTGAAAAAACCTGTGGTGGTGCGAAAAGTCGTGGTGCACTAATGCATTAGGCCGAAAACGAAAAAGCCGCATCATGCGGCTTTTTGCTTTGGAGCTGTGTAGATGGGCTTCAGCAGATTATTTCACTACCCGTAAGTGACTGCCTTTTTTCGGTTTGTCATCGTCCGGGCCTGGCTCGGTCGGGCCTGCAGCCGGCACATCCAGCTCAAGCTCGGTGTCGTCCAGCTCATCTTCCTGCCATTCTTCTTCCGGCGTAAACATAGTGCCGGCGCCGTTTTCACGGGCATAAATCGCCAACACAGAACGCTGCGGGATATAAAGCGCAAATGGATTGCCGCTGAAACGGGCATTAAAGGTCACCGCATCATTACCCAGCAACAAGTTGCCGACAGCGCCCGGGCTGATATTCAGCACTATCTGGCCGTCTTTAACATGTTGCAGCGGCACTTTCACGCCTGGCATAGTTGCATCTACGACCAGATAAGGTGTGCAATTGTTGTCCACAATCCATTCATAAAATGCGCGTAACAGATAAGGCCGATTGGGGGTCATTTGCATCTTTTGGTCTCCAGCTTTCAATACATACCAGGATGGATCCGGCGCTCAGCGTCAGTCAACGACTGTTGAAAGGCGTCGCGTTCGAACATCCGCAGCATATAGTTTTTAATAGGTTTACTGCCAGGGCCGCTCAGTTCAATGCCAAGCAGCGGCAAACGCCATAACAGCACCGACAAATACACATCCTGCAGACTGTATTCATCACTCATAAAAAATGCGGTATCTGCAAAAATTGGCGCGGTCGATAATAAGCTTTCGCGTAAATCATGCCGGGCTTCAGCGGCATCTTCGCCGTCAGCCAGAATCTTCGTCGCCAGACCATACCAATCGTGTTTGATGCGATACATCATCAGACGAGTCTGGGCACGGGCCACCGGATACACCGGTAACAACGGCGGGTGTGGAAAACGCTCGTCCAGATATTCCATGATGATGTCTGCCTGGTACAGCGCCAGATCACGGTCAATCAGAGTCGGCAGGCTGCCATAAGGATTCACTTCGTAGACATCTTCCGGCAGATTGCCAGGATGTGCGATCAGAATATCAGCGGCAATGCCTTTTTCTGCCAGTACGATCCGGACATGGTGACTGTCCATCTCGGCGGCGGCACTAAATAAAGTCATGGTATTTCGTCTGCTGGCGTTGCTCGCCATAGCTTCCTCCGGAAAAGGCAAAGGGGCCTTGCGGCCCCTTAAACAAACAGCGGCTGACGCTTAATGGACGTCTTTCCAGTATTCTTTCTTCAGCAGGAATGCCAGAATGAAGAAAATAAACAGGAAGATCATGACCTTAATGCCAAGGCTATGAGATTCTAACTTCGAAGGTTCACCAGTGTATTCCAGATAGTTCACCAGATCAGCCACAGCACGGTCATATTCTTCCGGGCTTAACTCACCTGAACCATCAGCAACGATGCCTACATAAACTTCTTTAGATTCACCATCGACCATCTGCGTTTCGTGTTTTTTGTACGGGATACCTTGCAGTTCCTGTAACACGTGTGGCATACCGACCAGTGGGAACACTTCATTGTTCACACCAAATGGACGGGTTGGGTCCACATAGAACGACCGCAGATAGGTGTAAATCCAGTCCGGACCACGCACCCGGGCGACGTTGGTTAAATCTGGTGGCGGCGCACCAAACCATTTGGCCAGATCAGCTTTTGGTGCGGCGTTTTTAATAAAATCACCAACTTTGTTCGCGGTGAAGGCCAGCTCTTTCATGCCGACTTCATCCGGGATACCCAGGTCACGGAAAGTCCGTGAATAGCGCTGATATTCCATCTGGTGGCAACCCAGACAGTAGTTCTGGAACATCTTAGCACCACGCTGCAATGATTCTTTGTCATGCAGATTAATTGGCGCTTTATCCAGGTGGACAGCGTGTCCACCTGCCGCCAGCACTGAAGCAGACGTGACCAGTGCCAGTACTGAGAATAACTTTTTCAGCATTATGACAACCTCACAGGCAATGGTTTGGTTTTTTCGTTTTTGCTATACCACCACAGCAAACCGAAGAAGCCGAAATAAGCAACGGATGCGATTTGCGCAAACAGCGTATAGGTTGGTGTTGCAGGTAATACACCCAACACACCCAACACCGAGAAGCTAATCACAAAGTTGACCAGATTCAGTTTGTGTAAAGTAGAACGGTAACGCACTGAACGGACTTTGCAACGATCTAACCAAGGCAACAATGCCAGCAGGATAATAGCGGCGAACATGAAAATCGCGCCCCACAGCTGATCCGGTACCGCGCGCAGAATGGCGTAGAACGGTGTGAAATACCACACTGGTGCAATATGATCAGGGGTCTTCATTGGGTTAGCCGGTTCAAAGTTCGGCGCTTCCAGCAGGTAACCACCACCCTCAGGTGCGAAGAAAATCACCGCACAGAAGATAATCAGGAAACCAACCACACCAACGATATCTTTCACCGTGTAATACGGATGGAATGGGATCGCATCAACGATAATTTTCTTACCGCCTTTGGTGAAGTATTCATGGAAAGTGAATTTGTCAGACACGTTGTTTTCGAACTTCTGACCTTCGTTTGGCACTTTGACGTCGATACCATCCGGGTTGTTCGAACCTACTTCATGCAATGCGATGATGTGCAGGAACACCAGAATCACCAGTACCAGCGGCAGTGCAATGACGTGTAAGGCGAAGAAACGGTTCAGTGTCGCGCCGGAGATAACGTAGTCACCACGGATCCACAGCGTTAAATCATCACCAATGCCCGGAATAACACCGAAAATCGAGATAATAACCTGAGCACCCCAGAATGACATCTGGCCCCAAGGTAACAAATACCCCATGAAAGCTTCGGCCATCAGCACGACAAAAATCAGCATACCGAAGATCCACAACAACTCACGTGGCTTCTGATAGGAGCCGTACATCATGCCACGGAACATGTGCAGATAAACCACGACGAAGAAAGCAGAAGCACCGGTAGAGTGCATGTAACGCAGCAACCAGCCGTAGTCGACATCACGCATGATGTATTCAACAGAGGCGAAAGCACGTTCAGCAGAAGGTTCGAAGTTCATCGTCAGCCAGATACCAGTGACGATTTGGTTCACCAGCACTAACATCGCCAGCGAGCCGAAGAAGTACCAGAAGTTGAAGTTTTTTGGTGCAGGATACTGCATGACATGGAGATTCATCTTCTCCATAAATGGCATGCGGTATTCAATCCAGTTCATGAAATTTTTAAACATCAGGCAGTCCCCTCGTCAACACCGATCACCAGCGTGGTGTCATCAGTGAACATATATGGTGGGATCATCAGGTTTTTTGGTGCCGGAACACCCTGGAATACCCGACCAGCCATATCATAAGTAGAACCATGGCATGGGCAGAAGAAACCGGATGCGATGCCTTCGACATGCGCGTCAAAGTCAGCCATTTTGTATGTCGGAGAACAACCTAAGTGAGTACAGATACCAACTGCTACAAAAACTTCTGGCTTCTTGGAACGGTGCTGGTTCTTTGCATAAGCCGGCTGTTGTTCTTCATCAGAATTCGGATCCCGCAGTTTGTCTTCTACGGCCGCCAGACTTTTTAACATATCCGGTGTGCGATTTACGACCCATACCGGTTTACCACGCCATTCCACCCGAATTAATTGGCCTGGCTCGAGTTTACCGATATTCGCAGTAACAGGCGCACCCGCTTGTTTTGCTTTCTCACTCGGATTCCAGGACGCAATAAAGGGAACGGCTGCTCCAACAGCACCAACACCACCCACAACTGAGGTAGCGATGGTCAGGAAGCGACGGCGACCATGATCAACTGGCGCATTGCTCATCCACTCATCTCCACGTTTACGCTTAAAACCTGAGCGGTTTAAGCGGCTGAATTACAGCGATTATTATAAGTTGAAAAATACGGCGGATCATAATGAAAAGCCCTGCCTGTTACAAGGATTTACCATGATTCTATGCGACCAGCTGCAGCTTTTTTTTCGCTATTTTTTGATCCCGGACAACCCATTCAACAGACTGAATTTACTTTACAAATTAGTAACGGGAATGAAGTGACAATTTCAGCCACATCAGCCTGACGTCAGTGTGCTGGTTTCCAGCTGGCTGCTGACAAGTATTGTCTGGCTTTTACGAATTGCCACCGCATCGGATGTAGTGACGGATAAAAAAAACCCGGCAATTGCCGGGTTTTTCGGTAAAACGAATTAACGTTTTGAGTACTGTGGACGCTTACGCGCTTTGTGCAGACCGACTTTCTTACGTTCAACCTGACGAGCATCGCGGGTAACGAAACCAGCTTTACGCAGTGCAGGACGCAGAGATTCGTCGAATTCCATCAGTGCACGGGTAATACCGTGACGGATTGCGCCAGCCTGACCAGTGATACCACCACCTTTAACAGTGATGTACATGTCAAACTTGCCAACCATTTCAACTAACTCTAATGGTTGCATCACAACCATACGAGCAGTTTCACGACCGAAGTATTCAGTGATTGAGCGTTGGTTGATAACGATGTTACCAGCGCCAGCTTTCAGGAATACACGTGCAGTAGAGGTCTTGCGACGACCAGTACCGTAATATTGATTCTGTGCCATGTCTATGCTCCCGTTAGATGTCTAAAACTTGTGGTTGCTGGGCAGCGTGCTGATGCTCGGCGCCTGCATACACTTTTAACTTACGGAACATAGCGCGACCCAGTGGACCTTTTGGCAGCATGCCTTTGATCGCAGCTTCCAGTACCATCTCAGGCTTTTTATCCAGCAGCTTTTCAAAGTTGATTTCTTTGATGCCACCTGGGAAACCAGAGTGAGAGTAGTACATTTTGTTTTTCGCTTTGTTGCCAGTGACAGTCACTTTGTCAGCGTTAACTACGATGATGTAGTCGCCGGTGTCAACGTGAGGTGTGTATTCTGGCTTGTGCTTGCCGCGCAGACGGCTAGCGATTTCAGTTGAAAGACGACCCAGGGTTTTACCTGCGGCATCAACAACGAACCAGTCGCGTTGTACGCTTTCTGGTTTAGCAGTAAAAGTTTTCATCAAAAACTACCCAAAAATAAATTTGTTACACCTTACACAACCCCTTCAGGCTGTGTCGTTTATCGTACCCCTTCGAGTACTGCAAACTGCCAGGCTACGGCAGTATCAGGCTGTAACGTGGGCCGGCGGCGGATTATAAAGGAAGGCTGCACAAAAAACAGCATTTTATTGCAGAATTTTTCGATCAAATCAGCGATTTATGGCAGATGCGCCAGAGCCAGATAATCCTGTGACTGCATTTCCTGCAAACGGCTCAGACAACGTCTGAACTCAAACGACAGAATGCCTTGTGTGTAAAGCTGTTCCATCGGTACTTCCGCCGAGATAATCAGCTTCACTTTACGCTCATAAAATTCATCAACCAAAGCAATAAAACGCCGCGCTACATCGTCGTTACCCTGCCCCATTTGCCGGGCGCCACTCAGTAACAGCGTATGATAGATTTTGGACAGTTCCATATAGTCGTACTGACTGCGCATAGTCTCGCACAATTCACTGAAATCAAACCAAATAATGCCATCAGCCTCAGCCCGGTACTGTAGCTTGCGGCCAGCAATGGTGATGTGACCGGCGCTCTGGCGCGGTTCCACCGATAAGGCCAGAAAATATTGCTGCAGATTTTGCTCCGCTTTGTCATCGAGCGGCGCGTGATAGATTTCTGCCTGTTGCAGGGTCCGCAGACGGTAATCAATACCGCTATCGACGTTCACCACCTCAGTATGTTGTTTAATCAGGGCTATCGCCGGCAAAAACCGGGCGCGTTGCAAGCCGTTACGGTACAAACCATCCGGTTCAATATTCGAAGTCGCAACCAGTGTGATACCGCGGGCAAACAACGCCTGCATCAGCGTCCCTAAAATCATCGCATCAGTGATATCAGAGACAAAAAACTCATCAAAACAGATGATGTCGTAATCCCGCTTAAAATGGTCGGCAACCTTTTCCAGCGGATCGGCCGCGCCAGCCAGCGCTTTTAGCTCATCATGCACTTTGTGCATAAAACGGTGGAAATGCACCCGCAGTTTGCGCTCGGTCGGCAGGCATTCATAAAAAGTATCCACCAGATAAGTTTTGCCGCGCCCCACACCGCCCCAGAAGTACAGGCCACGCAGCGGGGTTGATTCAGATTTTTTATTGAATAATTTACTGAGTAATGAGGTTTTCTGCGTCGGACGGCTGATAAAGTCGTTATACAGGCGCTGCAGCTGCTCTACTGCATGTTGCTGGGCAGCATCAAACTGAAAGTCCGGGCGTTGTAAATCAAGTTGATATTTTTGCTGTGGCGTCATCATACAATGCAATGCAGGCGCAGGTTCGGGCCGGAAAAGTTAGCGCTTATAGTAACATGCCTTACCACTACCGATAAGAAGATCGGTTACACTTGGCAATAAATCGTAGTTCCAGGAGTTGTTATGTCGATGTCTTCTATCCTTTGGCTGATTGCCGGTATCGTGATCGGTGCTGTCGCTGCGCGTTTATTCAGTGTCCGGCAATTTAATCAGAACAAGCTGCAGGTTGAACTTGAAGAGAGTAAAACCCAGTTGCAAAATTACCGCACTGAAGTGTCTGACCATTTAGAAACCACACAACGCCTGATGAGTCAGCTGCAAGACAATTACGAACAGATTGTCCGGCACATGGCCAGCACCAAGATGACGCTGGTTGACAAAGCGCCGGTGCAACGCGCGACTAATCTGAATTATCTGTCGACCGACACCGCAGAGCATATCCGTAAATCCTTAGGCCAAATTGACGAACGCCGGCGTAAACAAGTGTCGCATTCGCAACAACCACTTGATTATGCGGGCCATTCCAGCGGTCTGATGAAAACTTTTCCGACAGAAAAAAATTCAGGTGCCTGAAACTTTTTAAAAACGCACTGGTCTTCAGAGGCAGTTACCCGATGGAGACAAGTGCGTTATGAAAATGAAGTTATCCGTTGTCACCGCAAGCATTCTTGCTGCTTTTCTGTTAGCTCAACCGACCCCCGCAGCGGCGAAACTGCCTTTTTTTGGCGCAGAAGCCGGCACAGAGATGCCGAGCCTGGCGCCGATGCTGGACAAAGTCACTCCGGCAGTTGTGAATATCAATGTCGCCGGCAACCGGGAAGTTCGCCAGCGTGTACCGGACGCCTTTCAACAATTTTTTGGTCAGGGAGAAATGCGCCGCTCTCAGCCATTCCGTGGCTTAGGTTCCGGTGTCATTATTGATGCCGCTAAAGGTTATGTCGTTACCAACTCACATGTGATTAACCAGGCCGACGAAATTCAGGTCACCTTAAAAGACGGCCGGACTTTTGAGGCGAAAAAAATCGGTGAAGACCCGGACAGTGATATCGCGCTGTTACAAATCAAAGCCGACAATCTGACCGCCATTACTATCTCAGACTCTGACACGCTGCGGGTCGGTGATTTCACCGTCGCAATCGGTAACCCATTTGGCTTAGGCCAAACCGTGACCTCTGGTATTGTCAGTGCGCTGGGCCGTGGTGGCCTCGACATTGAAAAATATGAAGATTTTATTCAAACCGATGCAGCAATTAACAGCGGTAACTCCGGTGGCGCGCTGGTGAACTTAAAAGGTGAGCTGATTGGTATCAATACCGCGATCCTGGGACCAAATGGCGGCAATATCGGTATCGGCTTTGCCATCCCATCGACGATGATGAAAAACCTGGTAAGCCAAATCATCGAATTTGGTGAAGTTAAACGTGGTGTGTTGGGGATTGAAGGCAGCGATCTCAACGCAGATCTGGCGAAGAATATGAATGTGAAAACCAACAAAGGGGTCTTTGTTGGCAAGGTTCTGCCAGATTCCGGCGCCCAAAAAGCAGGTGTCAAAGCCGGTGATACTATAGTCAGCGTCAACGGCAAACCGATCCAGAGCATGTCGGAACTGCGCGCCAAAGTCGGAACACTTGGTGTTGGTAAATCGATAAAACTCGGTATTCTGCGCGAAGACAAACAAGTGACACTGGACGTTAAATTGACTGCCGCCGACCAGGCGAATGTCACTGCTGAAAATTTACACGAAATGTTGGCCGGTGCGAACTTCGCTAACGGTAAAACCGCCGATGGCGAACCAGGTGTCATGATCAGTGAAGTTGCTGATGGCTCACCGGCAGCCCGGCTTGGTCTCAGTAAAAACGATGTCATTATCGGCGTCGGCCGCACGCGCATTGAAAATATTGCCCAGCTCAGATCTGTACTGGAACAGGCGCGAGGGGTCATTGCATTGCAAATTCAACGAGATAATACAGTGTTCTATACACTGATCCGCTAAATTAACCTAAGCAAAAGGCCGGGGAAACCCGGCCTTTTTTATCTGTCAAAACACCATTTTTCACAGCGACGGACAGATTTCCCTGTCGCCAATTTCATGATCAGTAACGTTTTTTCTGCTGCAGATTTGACTGCTTCAATGCTATGCTGAAGCATTCCTCAGTTCAGATAAAACCGCTGTGACTAATTTCCTGCTGATGATTGCCAAAGGTGTCGCTTATGGGCTGGCACTGGCATTGCTGTATTTGTTGCTTGCCCCGGCCGGGCAGCTACAGCTATCCCATTTATTGCAGCCGAGCGAAGCGGAACCGCCAGCAGTATCTTATGCCAGAGCCGTGCGGGCGGCAGCGCCGGCTGTGGTGAATGTCTACACCCGGAGTACCCAGCTTGACGAACGCTCGTACGAGCGTCGGGTGATCCAGAATCAGTCCTTAGGGTCTGGTGTGATCATGCGCAGCGATGGTTACATCGTTACCAACTACCATGTCGTACACGGGGCAGATCAAATTGTTGTCGCGCTGCAGGATGGCCGTCAGCTAGATGCGCTGTTGATTGGCCAGGACCAGATGACTGACCTCGCTGTGTTGAAAGTCGAAGCAGAAGACTTGCCGGTGATCCCACAAAATCCGGAAATCGCACCGCAAGTAGGTGATTTAGTGTTAGCGATCGGCAACCCATTAAATCTGGGGCAATCCATTACACAAGGCATCATCAGCGCCACAGGCCGCGCTGGCCTCAGTACCAATTCATATACCGACTTTATGCAAATGGATGCCGCGATCAACGAAGGCAACTCCGGCGGTGCATTGGTCAACAGTAATGGTGTATTAGTTGGTATCAATACTGCTGCTTTTCAGCGCCAGCGGAATTTAGAAGTTCAGGGTATTTTCTTTGCTGTGCCCTACCGGCTGGCTGCGACTGTGATGCAAAAGCTGATCAAACATGGCCGCGTCGTGCGTGGCGCTTTGGGCATGAACGGCATACCGGTTGTTAACGCCGCCGGTGAGCGGCAAGTGTCGACCGGCCAGCCGTTTTACGGCGTGTTGATTGATCAGGTAGAACCTTTTGGCCCAGCGGATAGCGCAGGTGTCCTGCAAGGCGACGTTTTACTGCAAGTGGACAACAAAGTGTTGACCAGTGTCAGTCAGGCGCTGGATATCGTCGCGGAAACCGAACCCGGCTCTGAAATTGATTTATTGATCGAACGCCAGGGCCAAAAACTAACGCTGAAATGCCGGATCGGCTTGCGCCCTGAAACTGATTAAACATCTGACAAATAAGCAAAAGGCCCGCACTGCGGGCCTTTTTTCTCTCTGCACAAACAACCATTAGGCCGGTGCATTAATCCGCGAGATCTGGGCACCGAGATTCTGCAGTTTGAATTCGATTTGCTCATAACCACGGTCAATATGATAAATCCGGTCCACGACCGTATCCCCTTCAGCCACCAGACCAGCAATCACCAGACTGGCTGAGGCACGTAAGTCGGTCGCCATCACCTGAGCGGCATTCAGCTGTGGCGTGTGCTGACACACCGCCGTATTACCTTCAAGCTGGATCAATGCACCCATCCGTTGCAATTCCGGCACATGCATAAAACGGTTTTCAAAAATCGTCTCAGTGACGACACCAACGCCTTCAGCGACGACGTTTAACACAGTAAACTGTGCTTGCATGTCGGTTGGGAACCCAGGGTGCGGTACCGTTTTGACGTTGACGGATTTTAGCGTGCGACCGGTCATGTTCAGCCGGATCCAATCCGGACCTGTCGTGACGTCAGCGCCAGCTTCCCGCAGTTTTTCCAACACCACTTCCAGCTCTGCCGGATCTGTGTTGACGCAAGTCACGTCGCCACCGGTCACCGCAGCAGCAACCAGGAATGTTCCGGTTTCAATCCGATCCGGTAATACTTTATGGCTGGCGCCTTTTAAACTTGGCACCCCTTCAATGCGGATGGTTGGGCTGCCGGCACCACTGATTTTCGCGCCCAACGCAATCAGGTAGTTAGCCAGGTCAACCACTTCCGGCTCGCGCGCGGCGTTTTCGATAATCGTCACACCGTCGGCCAGTGTTGCAGCCATCAGCAGGTTTTCAGTGCCGGTGACGCTGACCATGTCCATCACCAAATGCGCGCCTTTCAGCCGCTCAGCACGGGCTTTGATATAACCATGCTCAACGACAATCTGTGCGCCCATTTTGCGCAGCCCATCGATATGCAAATTGACCGGACGGGCACCGATAGCACAGCCGCCCGGCAGAGACACTTCGGCATAACCAAAACGTGCCAGTAATGGACCCAGCGCCAGAATGGAAGCTCGCATCGTCCGCACCAGCTCATAAGGTGCGACCTGACTGGTGATATGGCTGGCGTCCACCTGTACGGTATCCGCATCGCGGCTGACTTCAGCACCAAACATCCGTAATAATTTAAAAGTCGTATCTATGTCTTTTAACGCCGGCACATTGCGGATCACAGACGGCTGTTCGGCCAGTAAAGTGGCAAACAGGATCGGTAATGCGGCATTTTTAGCACCGGAGATTGACACTTGGCCCTGCAGGCGGGCGCCACCTTTGACAAGAAATTGTTGCATCTGTAGTTACACCGGCGGATTGAGAAGTTTTTCGCGACGCCACTGTGTGGGCGTGAAGGCTTTAATTTGCAGGGCATGAATACTGCCATTGGCGATGTCAGCCATCAGCGGCGCATAAACCAGCTGCTGTTGTTTGACCCGGCTCAGACCGTCAAAACAGTCGCCCACGGCGGTAACAGAATAGTGGCTGCCATCAGTTTTTACATACACTTCAGAAAGTTGCAGCTGCTCAAGCAACCGCTGTTCAATCTCTTTACAATCCATCTGGATACCCTTGTGCCACTGTGGTGATGTCGCGACAGTCCGGACAAGCAGGACCTTCGCAAAAAAAGAAAACCCGGCAGTTTAAGCCGGGTAGTGATTATATCCTGCATCAGGACGCATTTCAGCTTTCTGTCGGTAAAAGGCTTAAAACATCACTGACCAGTGCCAGAGAACGCAGTTGCTCCGGCATGCCACGTAACTGCACCTGCAGAGATTTGGCTTTGGCCTGCGACAACACCTGAATGAGCCAGGCCAGGCCTGCAGTATCCACATGTTTCAGACCAGCCAGATCAAAGACCGTTGAAGCTTGCAGATTCTGCAGTGGTTTAAAAGGCCAGAACTGAACTACAGTGTCCCGGTTCAGCTCACCGCTGAACACCAGTCCTTGTGGCTCTTGGCGTATCTCAAGCATTTTTTGCTTTCTCAGGCGCTTTGATTGGCGCTTTAGCTTTTTCTTCCAGCAATGCAGCGACACTGACTAAACCTTGCTGACGAATCATGCTGCCAAGCTCAGAGCGTTTGCTGTCCAGCAACGAAATACCTTCAGCCACCATGTCAAACACCAGCCAGTTGTTGGCATCTTTCACCCGGCGCAGCTTAAACTCGATTTTGATATCAGGTTTACCCGGGTCGATGACGCGGGTTTTGATCGTGATAATTTTCTTCTGCGCTTCAATCGGCTGACCCGGCTCAATCATCACTTTCTGGTCACGATACTGGGTAAAAACCCCGGCATAAGTGCCGACCATATAATTCTGAAACGCAGTCACGAAGGTATTAAAATCCTGTTTCGGTACTGTGTTCAGTTTAACCGCATTGCCGATGACATAACCGGCTGCGTAGCGGCTGTCAATGTATGGCACCAGCTCTTCAGTCACGATAGTGCGCAGAATTTCCGGATCTTTTTTGATCTCGGGTTGCTGACGGGCGATGCGCTGGAAAGTTTTATCAGCCAGCACTTCCATCATTTTGTACGGGTCGTCATACTTCGTGACAGCAACATCGGCGGCTTGTACCGGCGCGAAGGCCAGCAATGCAGTGGCCGCAACCAAAGCTTTAAATAAGGTTTTCATTATTGATTCCCACGATTAAACAAAAACTGGCCAATCAGCTCTTCAAGCACGATGGCGGATTTGGTGTCTTCGATGTAGTCACCGTTCTTCAGAATTTCAACGTTCTCGTCGACAAAACCAGGCTGTAAACCAATATATTGTTCGCCAAGTAAACCAGATGTCAGAATTGCCAGTGAACTGGTCTCCGGAAAGTTGCTGTAGCTACTGTTGATATCCAACGTTACGACTGGCTGAAATGATTCCGGGTCCAACTTAATGGACGCGACGCGGCCCACCACAACACCACCCACTTTAACCGGCGAGCGTGCTTTCAGGCCGCCGATATTTTCAAATTTGGCCAGTAGTTGGTAACTCTGGTCTGAACCTGCGACCCCAGTATTGGCCACTTTCAGCGCCAGCAGCAATAAAGCAGCAATCGCCAGCGCGACAAAAAAACCTACAAATAACTCTAATTTACGTGATGTCATTTCTCATCCACCAAACATGACAGCGGTTAATACAAAATCAAAACCCAGTACGGCTAAGGATGCCGTCACCACAGTCTGAGTCGTCGCCTGACTGATGCCTTCCGATGTCGGGACCGCATCAAAACCTTTGTGCAGCGCAATCACAGTGACGATAAAAGCAAACACGATACTTTTAATCACGCCGTTGACTACGTCCTGCTGGAAATCAACATTAGCCTGCATCGCAGACCAGTAGCCGCCACCATCGACACCCAGCCAGTCGACACCGACCAGATGCCCACCGAGGATACCGACCGCATTAAAAATCAACGCAAGCAATGGCATACTGATCACCCCAGCCCAGAAGCGTGGCGCTATAACACGACGTAACGGGTCAACGGCCATCATTTCCATACTGGATAATTGTTCCGTCGCTTTCATCAGACCGATTTCAGCGGTCAGCGCACTGCCCGCCCGTCCGGCAAACAACAGCGCAGTGACCACAGGTCCGAGTTCACGCAATAAACTCAAAGCTACCAGCGGCCCTAACATCTGTTCAGCGCCGAATTTCGCCAACACCGTGTAGCCCTGCAGCGCCAGAACCATCCCAATAAACAGGCCCGAGACCAGGATGATCAACAGGGACAACACGCCAACAACATAAATCTGCTTCATATACAGATGCCAGTTTTTCAGCGGTCTTGGCCGGCCCCACAAAGCACCAAATAACATCAGGGTTGCACGGCCAAGCCCCTGCAATGTCCCGAGTGTGTTGGCACCTAACTGCTGGATTTGCTTCAGCATCAGCGACTTAACTCCATTAATTCAGTTGCATAATCGGCGGCTCTAAAGTGGAACGGCACCGGGCCGTCCGCCTGACCTTGCAGGAATTGCTGCACCAGCGGCGATTCGTGCTGACGCAGCTGCTCCGGCGTGCCATGGCCGATAACGCGGCGCTCAGCCACCACGTAAACATAATCGGCGATGCTCATCACTTCGGCGACATCGTGGGAAACGACAATCGAAGTCAGACCCAGCGCATCATTCAATGAACGGATTAACCGGACTATCACGCCCATCGAGATTGGATCCTGACCGGCGAACGGCTCGTCATACATAATCAATTGCGGATCCAGTGCGATAGCGCGGGCCAAAGCAGCCCGACGCGCCATACCGCCAGAGAGTTCAGCCGGCATCAAATCACGCGCACCGCGTAAACCAACTGATTCCAACTTCATCAGCACCATAGTGCGGATAATAGCCTCCGGCAGTCGGGTATGTTCTCGGATTGGGAAAGCGACGTTGTCAAACACCGACATCTCTGTAAACAGAGCGCCGCTTTGAAACAACATGCTCATTTTTTTGCGGGCCTGATACAGCTCCTGCCGGCTGAGCTTTGGAATATCAGCGCCTTCAAACAGGATCTTACCGCTGTCCGGTTTTAACTGACCACCAATCAGCCGCAGCAAAGTGGTTTTACCGATGCCGCTGGGCCCCATAATGGCAGTCACTTTGCCGCGCTGAAACTGCATACTCATGTCGTCATAGATGACACGGTCGCCGCGGCGGAAAGTTAAATTCTGAATATCAACCAATGGTTTATCCAAACCAAACTCCATTTATTTCTCGCTGTGCACATTTCTGGCCGGAGAGCTCTTTCCGCTCCCTGCTAAGGCAGGCGGGAAAAAACGGCGCAATATACGGGGACTCCATGCACTATGCAAGGCAAATGCCTAATTAATCGCCGTATTTTAACTGGTTTCGCCGCAAGCGTCGCGTTGAAAAATTGTAAGTATCAGTTGCAGAAATTCGAACTGTTCGCAGTCTTGTGCACCGCGTCGAATCTGAACCCTGTCCAGCGGCCAACTGCCTGACCCGATGGGGTTTGTGACGTAAACCTCTGCAGCGGTTTTTTACAGGTTTTTTTGCAATTATCCGGCAGAAACTGGAAAATACCTTCAGGTTCAGCCCCTACTGTCAGCCCAGCACCAGGCCAATTGCGTATAGTTCGCATTTTGCCGGCCTTAACTGAATATCAGCTTAATAGAACCGCCGCCACTGGGCCAAACCGGGCCGGAAGATTGAGGTAAGTATGAATTTTTGTGAGACAGCGACCCGCGTTCTGGACATTGAATCTCAAGCGATAATTGGCCTCAAAAGTTATATTAATCAGAATTTTAATCATGCATGCCAGTTGATTTTCAACACCACAGGCCGGGTCATAGTGACCGGCATGGGTAAATCTGGCCATATTGGTAACAAAATCGCGGCGACACTGGCTTCAACAGGCACCCCAGCGTTTTTTGTTCATCCCGGCGAAGCGAGTCATGGTGACCTTGGCATGATCACGCAACAGGACATTGTGTTTGCGCTATCTAATTCCGGCGAAACCGAAGAGATTTTAAAACTGTTGCCGGTATTAAAACGACTCGGCATCACCATTATCGCTGTTACCGGTAATCCCGATTCAACTTTAGCCAAGCTCGCTGACATTCATCTGTGCGCCCGGGTGGAACAGGAAGCCTGCCCGCTTGGCCTGGCGCCTACGGCCAGCACTACAGCCGCTTTGGCGCTCGGCGATGCCGTCGCAGTAGCCTTATTAGAAGCACGAGGATTTTCCGCTGACGATTTTGCGCTGTCACATCCGGGTGGCAGCCTCGGACGGCGGCTGTTACTGCGGATCAGCGATATCATGCACGAAAATGGGCAAATCCCGCTGGTGGACGAACACGCGACCATTTCCGCAGCATTACTGGAAATTTCCCGCAAAGGTCTGGGCATGACCGGCATTCTTAACGCTCAGGGCCGCCTTGCCGGGATTTTCACTGACGGTGACTTGCGCCGGATTCTGGACCAACGCATTGATATTCATCAGACCTTGATTTCCAGTGTAATGACAAGAAACTGTGTCACAATCCGCGCAGAAATGCTGGCAGCAGAAGCGCTGAAAATTATGGAACAGAAGAAAATCAATGCACTGATGGTCGTCAACGCTGAGCAAATCCCGGTTGGCGCGTTAAATATGCATGATTTACTGCGGGCCGGAGTGCTGTGATGGCCATGACTTACCGTGAAATGTATCAGCCGGTCGGCTCAGACGTCGAAACCAAAGCCGCGCAGATTAAACTGCTGATTTGTGATGTCGATGGGGTATTTTCCGATGGCCGGATTTATCTGGGCAATGATGGCGAGGAGCTGAAAGCCTTTCACACTCGTGACGGTTATGGCATTAAAGCCTTACGTCAGGCCGGTATCGAAGTGGCTATTATTACCGGACGTCGCTCAGCCATTGTCGAAAAACGCATGCAGGCGTTAACTGTGCAGCATATTTTTCAGGGCCAGGAAGATAAAATGCCGGCCTATCTGCAGCTGAAACAGCAGCTTGCACTTGAAGACTCACAGATTGCTTATATTGGTGATGATTTATCAGACTGGGCGGTGATGCAGCACGTGGGTTTGTCTGTGGCAGTGGCAGATGCCCATCCTTTACTGCGGCGTCATGCCGTATTGACCACCAGCCTGCCGGGCGGTTTTGGTGCCGTACGTGAACTTTGTGACCTTTTACTACTCAGTCAGCAGCAGTTCGGTACATTTTTAGGAAGCAGCATATGATCCGGCAACTGTTTTGGTTATTTCTGGTGCTCACCGGTGGTGTGGTGTTATACAGCTGGCTTGAGGCGGCAGACACGCCCAAACATGCTGCAGTGGAGCGGGAGCTGGTGCCCGATTTTGTTGCTTATCAGCTGACCCGGCGCAGCTTTGACAAAGACGGCAATTTATCCGGCCAGGTCAAAGCCGCGCAAATGGCCCATTTTGAACAATTAGGCCAGATTCAGTTTGAGCAGCCCGCTTATACTTTGTATGAAGAACGGCTGCCACGCTGGCAAATCAGCAGTGCCCAAGGCGTGTTTTATCAGGACAATAAAGTGATCCTGGAGCAAAATGTTCAGGTCGATAATTTGCATCAGGATGAAATGTTCCGGCAAATCCAGACTGACCAACTGGAAATGTTGCTGGATACCCAGTTATTACAAACCGATCATCCGGTTCTGGTGTTAGGCCAGAGTTTTCAAATCCATGGCCAGGGCTTGCAGGCCGACTTAATCACGCAGAAACTGCGTTTGTTCAAGCATCAGGGGACGGTATATCAACATGAAAATCAATAAGCTGAGCGCGCTACTGCTTCTTTGTCTCAGCACGGCAGTGTTTGCCAAAACCACCGATTTCAGTGAACCTATTGAAGTAAACGCCGATCGTAACGAAGCCAGTCTGAAGCAGCAGATGCTGGTTTACTCAGGCAATGTCATTGTTAAACAAGGCACTTTACTGATCAAAGCAGACAAATTAACCGTTGACCGTTCCGCCGGTGAAGGCAAAGAAGTGTTTATCGCGGTAGGCAAGCCAGCGGTATATTCCCAGGTGCTGGATGGCGATAAGCCGATTCAGGCCAGTGCTGAAGAAATCCGTTATGCCATGGCGACACGGGTGTTAACCCTGACCGGCAAGGCAGAAATCACCCAAAGCGGTAGTCTGGTTCGCAGCGCCAAAATTGAATATGACCTGCTGAAACAACAACTCAGCGCCGAAAGTGCAGAAGGCAAAGAGCGGGTCACGACTATCTTTACCTCGGAAGGAAAATAGGGTGAAAAAGCTCGTCGCCGCTCATCTGGCTAAAAGTTATAAAGGCCGGCAGGTCGTTAAAGACGTTAGTCTTGAAGTGAGTGCCGGACAAATCGTTGGCCTGTTAGGCCCAAACGGCGCCGGCAAAACCACGACTTTTTATATGATTGTTGGCCTGGTGCCGTCCGATAAAGGTCAAATCACCCTCGGTGACAAAGACATTACCTTTGACCCTATCCACGCCAGAGCGCGGCAGGGCATCGGTTATTTACCGCAGGAAAGTTCGATTTTCCGTAAACTGACGGTGTTTGATAACCTGATGGCGATTTTGCAAACACGCAAAGATTTAACTGAAGACCAGCGTGAACAGACCGCTGACGAATTGCTGGATGAGTTTAATATCACCCATATCCGTAATAGTCTTGGCATGAGCCTGTCTGGTGGTGAACGCCGCCGTGTTGAAATTGCCCGGGCTTTAGCTGCCAATCCGGCGTTTATCCTGCTGGACGAACCCTTTGCCGGTGTGGATCCGATTTCAGTGCTGGATATCAAAAAAATCATTCAGCATCTGTGCAATCGCGGCATCGGCGTGCTGATCACCGATCATAATGTCCGTGAGACCCTTGATGTTTGTGAGATCGCCTATATCGTCAGTCATGGGGAGTTGATTGCATCCGGTTCACCCGCTGAAGTATTGGCCAATCAGCAAGTCAGGGATGTATACCTCGGGGATCAATTCAGGCTATAGTTAGCAAAAAACCAGTTCCCAACTGGTCGTCAGGAGTGACAAGAAGTACATGAAGCCATCTTTACAACTTCGGCTTGGACAGCAACTAACAATGACGCCTCAGCTGCAGCAAGCTATCAAGCTGCTTCAGCTGTCGACCATTGAATTGCAACAGGAAATCCAGGAAGCGCTGGACGCCAACCCGCTGCTTGAAGCTGAAGATGAATTCAGTTTTTCCGAATCCAACACAAGTAGCAATGAACCGCAATCCACCGAAACCGGTGCTGAACACAATACCGCCGACGAATACGCTGAACCGGAGATCCCGGACAGCAGCGAGTCGATGACCGAACAGAACATCAAAGAAGATTTACCCCTTGACAGCAACTGGGATGACATGGTCAGCGCCGCACCGGTCGCCGGCACAGGCTCACCCGATGAAGACATGGTGTTTCAGGGCGAAACCACTGAAACATTGCAGGACTACCTGCGTTGGCAGATGCAGTTAACGCCTTTCAGTGAAACCGACCGCGCCATCGCCGAAATTATTATTGAAGCTATCGATGAGAACGGCTTACTGACGATCAGCTGTGAAGAAGTGCTGGAATCGCTCGGGCTTGAAGACATTGAAGCCGACGAAGTCGAAGCTGTACTCAAACGCATTCAGTTATTTGACCCGGTCGGTGTCGGCGCCCGCAGTATTCAGGAATGTTTGCTGATCCAATTACGCCAGTTTGCACCTGACACCCCT